>JBOHEE010000159.1:0-8952 GCA_050700895.1 Nitriliruptorales bacterium
ACGATCGCGTCCCCCTGGCCGCCGCCGCCGCACAGCGCCGCGACGCCGCGTCCGCCGCCCCGCCGGCGCAGCTCGTAGAGCAGCGTCACCGCGAGACGCGCCCCGGAGCAGCCGATCGGGTGGCCGAGGGCCACCGCGCCGCCGTTCACGTTCACGAGCTCCTCGTCGAGTCCGAGGTCGCGGGTGGACTGGATCGCCACCGAGGCGAAGGCCTCGTTGATCTCGTAGAGGTCGTAGCCGGCGGGGTCGTCGCCGAGGCGGTCCGCGAGCTTCGTGATGGCGCGCGACGGCTGGTTGTGGAGGGAGTTGTCCGGGCCGGCGACGGTGTCCCAGCCCTTCACCGTGGCGAGGACCTCGAGCCCGAGCTCCTCGGCCTTCTCGCGGCTCGTCAGGACGAGCGCCGCGCTTCCGTCGGAGATCTGGGAGGCGTTGCCCGCCGTGGTCGTCCCGTCCTTCGTGAAGGCCGACCGGAGGTTGCCGAGGCTCTCGGCGGTCACGCCGGGGCGCATGCCCTCGTCCTGCTCGACGAGCTCGGGGTCGCCCTTCCGCTGCGGCACCTCGACCGTGACGCACTCGTCCTCGTAGCGCCCTTCCTTCCAGGCGGCGACGGCCCGCTCGTGGGACCGCGCGGACCACTCGTCCTGCGCCTCCCGGGAGATCTCGAGACGGGCGTTCACCTCGTCGCTCCCCTCGCCCATCGAGACCTGGTCGAAGGGGTCGACGAGACCGTCCCACATCATCGAGTCGACGAGCTTCTTCTCGCCCATGCGCAGCCCGGTGCGCGCCTCCGGGAGGAGGTAGGGGGCGTTCGACATCGACTCCATGCCACCGGCCACGACGACGTCGAAGAGCCCGTCGCGGACGAGCCGGTCCGCGTCCGCGATCGCGGTCATCCCCGACAGGCAGACCTTGTTCACCGTGACCGCCGGCGTCGTCATCGGGATGTTCGCCTTCACCGCAGCCTGGCGAGCGGTGATCTGGCCCTGACCGGCCTGGAGGACGTGACCCATGACCACGTAGCCGACCTGGTCGGGGTCCACGCCTCCTCGTCGCAGCGCGGCGGTGATCGCACGGCTGCCGAGGTCCATCGCCGTCAACGGCGAGAGCCCGCCCTGGAACTTCCCGATCGGCGTCCGTGCCGCACCGACGATGACCGTCTCGCTCGCCATGATTCGCTCCTCCCGACGCTCCACTCATGGTAGGCAGAGGGAAGGATCCGACCGAAACGGGGGCCCGACGGTGGGGAGACGGGACCCAACCGGCGAACGGGCAGCGCCGGTTTCGCCCTTCAGGGTCCTCACGGGCACGATGGGTGAGCCGGTGGAACGACAGGAGGAGCGGTGAAGCCGACGCGGATCGACCAGGTCGCGATCGCGGTCGAGGACCTCGATCAGGCGATCGACCTCTGGCAGGGGGTCTTCGGCGCCGAGCTCACCTCGCGCGATGTCGTCGAGAGCGACGGCATCGAGGAGGCCATGCTGAAGGTCGGTGACGGCTACATCCAGCTCGTCGCACCGACGAGCGAGGAGTCGACCGTCGCGCGGTTCCTCGAGCGGCGCGGCCCCGGTCTCCACCATGTGGGCCTCGCGGTCCCCTCGGTCGCCGCTGCGCTCGACGAGCTGCGGGCGGCGGGCGTGCAGCTCATCGACGAGGCGCCACGCCCCGGCGGGGGCGGGCACACGGTCGCGTTCGTCCACCCGAAGGGGACGAACGGGGTGCTCGTCGAGCTCATCGAGGAGGGCGTCGCAGAGTGACCGAGCACGCCGCCGCGATCATCCCCGCCCACAACGAGGCTGCCGGGCGCTCGGGTGGGCGAAGAAGGTCGGGGCGGCGGCCCCTCCGCGCACCCGCAGGACAGGACCGGACGGTCCTCCTGCCAGGTGACCTCGTAGCTCAAGCGGCCGCCGTGGGTCGGCAGGCCGGCGGCGACGATGTCGCGACCGCGCCACTCCTCGGGGAGGATGCGGAGGACGTCGACCGCGCCGTCGGGGTGCTCGCTCGCGAGGAGCTCTCGGACGAAGTTGAGCAGGTCCGCCGCGACCCAGCCGTGGTGGCCGTCGCCCATGCATCCGCCCCCGAGCTGCGGATGGATCGCCTCCGGCCACGTCCAGGTCGGGGTTGCGGCGTCGAGGAGCCAGTGGAGCCGCTCCCACGCCGCCCGCTCCCCGCGAGCGAGCTCGACGAAGGCGAGCTGCAGCGTCAGGTAGGTCCCGAAGCCCGTGTGGGAGATCCCCTGGCGCAGCCTCGCCGCCCGGGACCGGCATCGACGTCTCCACGACCGGGCGCGACTGGACGAGGCGCGGCGGGCGAGCCGGCGGAGCAGCCATGATCGCCAGTCGTGCACGCCGGTCCCCTCGACCGCGCGGGTCGCCGCTCACCCTGGCGCAGCCGCGTCCGCCCGCCACGGACGGAAGGGGACCCACGGTTGGTAGCCTCCTCACGCAATGAGCTTCTTCGACCGCGTCAAGGCCTGGTTCAAGGGCGAGACACCGCGCCGGGCCGCGTCGAAGAGCTCGGCCGAACCCACCGGCGAGGCGGTACGCGAACTCGACGCGTTCCTGCGGTCACGCGTGGGCGTCGAGGGCTTCCTGGAGCCGAAGACCGCCATCTACTCCAACACGCTCCTGCTCGTCGCGGCCGATGGCGAGTACCTGCGCCGACCGGTCCGGGACCGCGACGAGGCTGCCGCCGTCTGCCGCAAGCACGGCGCGCCCATGTACGACGCGGCGAAGGTGGGCTACCCGAAGCGGATGCGCGAGTACGACCGCGGGCAGCGCCAGGACACCGTCAGCCTCGAGGACCTCCCCCCCTGGCCGGGTGACGGCGAGGAGAACGCCACGTGACGGCCACGATGCGAGCGGCCCGGCTCCATCGGGCTCGGAGCGACGGTGCTGCCGAGGTCGTCACCATCGACGAGATCCCGGTCCCCGAGCCCGGGCCGCAGCAGGTGCGCGTGAGGATTCGCGCCTGCGGGGTGTGCGCGAGCGACCTGCACGTCGTCCAGGGCGTCACCCCGCATGGTCCCCAGTTGCCGCAGATCCTCGGCCACGAGCCGGCGGGCGAGGTGGACGCCGTCGGCGACGGGGTCGGCGACTGGCAGCCCGGCGACCGCGTCGCGTTCGTCATGGCGCGTCCCTGCGGACGCTGCGCCTACTGCGAGGTGGGACGCGAGAACATCTGCGCGGAGGTCAGCGTCCCCGGGGTCGATGCGGACGGCGCGCAGGCCGAGTACGCCCTCGCAGACCCGCGCTTCCTCGTCCCCGTGCCCGGCGCCCTGCCGTTCGAGCAGGCCGCGATCCTCACCGACGCGGTCGCGACCCCCTACCACGCCTTGAAGCGCGGCGGCGTCGGCGACGGGGTCACGTGCGCGATCTTCGGGCTCGGCGGGCTCGGCATGCATGCGATCCAGCTCGCGAAGCTCGCCGGCGCCTCCTGGGTGGTCGGCGTCGACCTCGATCCCGTGAACCTCGAGCGCGCGCTCGAGTGGGGCGCGAACGAGGTCGTCGCTGCGGGCGAGGGCAAGTCGCACCAGCGGGTCAAGGCCCTCAGCGGCGGTGGCGTCGACCGCTCCTTCGAGTTCGTCGGACACCCCGAGACCGTCAGCTCGGCCGCGAAGTGCCTGAAGCCCGGCGGGCGTGCGACGATCGTCGGGCTCACGCCGGCGGCCATGAACCTCATGCCCGAAGCGCTCTTCGTCGCGCAGGAGCTCGAGGTCGTCGGGTCCTTCGGCTCGGTGCCGAGCGACCTGAACGAGCTCATGGACCTGCTGGAGGCGGGTCGCCTCGACCTCTCCCGCTCGATCACCCACCGCTGGTCGATCGAGGACTTCCCGCGGGCGCTCGAGATCCTCGAGGAGCGCGACGAGCACCCGATCCGCCAGGTCGTCGTCTTCGACTAGGGACCGGCTCAGCTCTCGTGGATGCTGACGCCCCGGATCGACACGTCCTGGACCGGCTTGTCCCCCGCGTCGGTGGCGGTTCGCGCGATCGCGTCGACGACGTGCATGCCCTCGGTGACCTGACCGAAGACCGAGTAGTTCGGCGGCAGCGGGTTGTCCCGATGCATGACGAAGAACTGCGAGCCGTTCGTGTCCGGGCCGGCGTTCGCCATCGCGAGCGTCCCGCGCGGGTAGCCGTGGTCTCGGGCGGCGTCGAGCTCGTCGGCGAACTGGTAGCCGGGGCCGCCGGTCCCCGTGCCAGTCGGGTCGCCGCCCTGGATCATGAAGCCCCTGATGACCCGGTGGAAGACGACCCCGTCGTAGAAGCCGTCGCGGGCGAGGAAGACGAAGTTGTTCACCGCCCGCGGTGAGCGGCCGTCGAAGAGGTCGACGGTGATGTCGCCCTCCGACGTCGCGACCGTCGCCGAGTAGTCCGTGTCGGGGTCGAGCTGCATGTCGGGCGGTGAGGCGTACTGCTGGCTCACTCGGAGCCCCCTTCGGTCGGCAGTTCCTCGATGGTGACGCGCTCGATGTAGGCCGTCTCGAGCGGTGACTGCCCGTCCAGCGGCACGGCGGCGATCAGCTCCACCACGTCCATGCCCTCGACGACCTGCCCGAAGAGAGAGTAGACGGGTTGGGGGTCGAGTATCGGCTTGCCACCCTCCAGGACGATGAAGAACTGCGACCCGGTCGTGTTCGGCGCCTGCGCCTTCGCCATCGCGAGCGAGCCGGTCTGGTAGCCCTCAGCCTCGGGAAGCGCGGTCTCCTCGCCGATGCGGTAGCCGGGACCGCCGGTCCCGTCACCCGCAGGGTCGCCGCCCTGGATCACGAACTCGGGGACGATGCGGTGGAAGGTGAGCCCGTCGTAGAAGCCCTCGCGGGCGAGGAACACGAAGTTGTTCACCGTGTTCGGCGCGGCGCCGGCCAGGAGTTCGACCACGACGTCGCCGCATGACGTCTCGATCGTCGCCCGGTACGTGGCCTCCGGGTCGATCACCATCCCGGGCTCGGCGTCGAACTGCGGCTTCTCCTCGGCGGCGGCGGGCGGGACGGCCGCTCCGCACGCGACCTGCGCCGTGGAGGCGTCGCCGTCGTCGCCCGTCGGCTCCTCCGCCGCCGGACTGCCGGGCGGGTCGGTCAGGGCGGATGTCGGCTCGCCGCCACGGCGGCCGATCGACGCGGCCACGATCCCGACGACGACGAAGAGGCCGGCGACGAGGACCGCCGCGACGATGTTGCGACGGCGGCGCTGCGCCCGCCGCTCCTGCTCGCGACGATCTCGGGCGCGCGCCAGAGCGCGCTCGTGTGCCTTGCCCTTGCTCAAGCCTGCCCCTCCGATGATCCGGGGCGGGAGGCTACCGGCCCGTCAGCGGCGGCCCTGCTGCCGACGGACCTCCAGCCGCCAGCAGTGGCGGTGCCAGTGCCGGCGCGCGTCGGGCGAGCCGGCCGGCCAGGCGACGACGTGGCCGTGACCGGCCGCGATCCGGTTGCCGCAGGCGGGGCAGACGTAGTCCTTCCTGGCCCGGCAGCCGGGCACAGCCTCGACCTCGTGGCCTTCGAGCTCCGGCGGGTGCATCGAGGTGCTACCTCTCGATCCCCGCGATGAGCAGCAGCAGCGCGAAGCCGTCGTCGGTGCCGCGCCAGAGGTCCTTGAGGACGTCGTAGCCCGCCCCGCGCACGAGTCGTCGGACCGCCCAGAGCGCGAGCGCCGCGTCGTCCATCTGACCGATCACCGGGATCGCGTCGGGGATGACGTCGAGCGGGCTGACGAGGTAGGCGGCGGCGGCGCCGGCCATGACCTTGTCCCGCAACGGCACGCGAGGGTCGCGGGACACGTCCGCGAGGAGGCGGGCGACGTCGGGCAGGAAACCCAGGAGCTCCCGCCACGCGGCTGTGCGGGCCGCGCTGGGCTGGCTCGGTGGGACCGCCCCGGAGCCCGCGACCGCCGGTGCGGAGGCCGGATCCTCTTCCGGCGCGCCTTCTCGGGGCGGCGTCTCGCTCATGCGTACACGTAGAAGCCGCGTCCGGCCTTCCGACCGAGGTAGCCGGACTCCACGAGGCGCAGCAGCAGCGAGGCGGGGGCGAAGGACGGCTCGCGGAACTCCTCGTGGAGGCGCTGGATGATCGCGAGGGTGACGTCGAGCCCGACGACGTCGACGAGCTCGAACGGGCCCATGGGGTGGTTGCAGCCGAGCTTCATCGCGGTGTCGATCTGCTCCGCCGTCGCGTAGTGCGAGTCGAGCATGCGCACGGCGTCGTTCAGGTAGGGGAAGAGCAGCGCGTTCACGACGAAGCCGGCCCGGTCCTGGCAGAGCACGCCGACCTTGTCGATCGCGTCGATGAACGCCCGGGCCTTCATGACGACGTCATCGTGGGTGCGGACGGTCGGCACGATCTCGACGAGCTTCATGACCGTGGCGGGGTTGAAGAAGTGGAGCCCGACGACCCGCTCGGGCATGGCGGTCGCGACCGCGCACTCGATCACGGGCAGGCTCGACGTCGTCGTCGCCACGACCGTGTCGTCGCCGACCACGGCGTCGATGTCGGCGAACACGTCTCGCTTCACGTCCATGTCCTCGGCGACGGCCTCGACGGCGAGGTCGCAGCCGGCGAGGTCGGCGAACTCCCCGGTCGGCTCGAGACGTCCGAGGATCTCGACGCGCTCCTCGTCGCTCAGCTTGTCCTTCTCGACCCGCTTCTGGAGGGACTTCGAGATGCGGTCGATGACCGCCTCTGCCTTGTGGCGCCCGCGACCGCGGATGACCGTGCGGTACCCGGCCTGCGCGCAGACCTGTGCGATCCCGGCGGCCATCGTGCCGGTGCCGACGACGCCCACCGCCGTCCAGCCGGCGATCGCGTCGGGGTCCGCAGGGTCGCGCGCCTCCTCGGCGGACTCGACGACCCGCGGCGAGCCCGGCTCCTCGTAGGTGTAGAAGCCCCGTCCTCCCTTGCGACCGACGTAGCCGGCGCTGGTGAGCTGGCGGAGGATCGGCTGCGGCGCGAACCGCGTCTGACGGAAGTGGCTCCAGATCGTCTCGGTGATCCCGAGCATGGTGTCGATGCCGATCAGGTCCGCCAGGGCGATCGGACCCATCGGGTGGCCCGCCCCGAACCGCATGGCGGCATCGACGTCCTGCTTGGTCGCGAAGCCGGTCGCGACCATCCCGATGGCCTGGTTGATGTACGGGAACAGCAGGTGGTTCGCGATGAACCCGGGCCGGTCGCCCGCGACGACCGGCCGCTTGCCGATCCGCTCGGCGAACGCCCTCGCCCCGTCGACGACGTTCTCGTCGGTCACGACGGTCCGGATGAGCTCGATGAGCTTCATGACCGGCGCCGGGTTGAAGAAGTGGAAGCCGAGGACGTGGTTCGGCCGGCGGGTGTGGACGGCGATGTCCATGACCGGCAGCGACGAGGTGTTCGTGGCCATGATGGCATGGTCGGGGACGTGCTCGGAGATGCGCTCGAAGGTCGCCTGCTTCAGCTCGAGGATCTCGGGCACCGCCTCGACGACGAGGTCGATGTCGGAGAGGTCGCTGTACTTCGTCGTCCCACGGATCCGCGACAGCGTCTCGTCGCGTTCCGACTCGTCGAGCTTGCCGCGGTCGACGAGACGCTGGAGCGAGCCCTCGATGCGCCCCCGGCCCGCGCTGACGGCGTCCTCGTCGACCTCGACGAAGACGACGTCGATGCCGTTGCGCGCGACGATCTCGCTGATGCCGGACCCCATGGTCCCGCATCCGACGACGCCGACCTTCTTGATCTCTCCGGACACCTCGCATCCCTTCGTGGGATTTCCCGGAGCGTAGGTGGGGGAAACGGCACCCATCCAACCCGCTGCCGGTCGGACGTCCGTCGCGGTCGCCTCGTTCAGACCACGTTGGGCGCGAGCAGGACGAGCCCGAGCTGGATGCCGTTGAAGGCGGCGTGGCCGACGAGCGGCACGACGAGCGATCCACCGCGGTGGAAGGCGGCGGCGAGCCAGAGGCCGAAGATCGCGAGGACCGCCATCGGCACGAGGCCCGCCACCTCGAACTCGCCCGACGAGGAGAGGATGAACTCGACGTGCATCGCGGCCCACAGCAGCGACGAGATGCCCATCGCGGGGAAGACGCCGAGGCGCGCGCGGAGGGCCTGGAAGAAGACCGCACGGTAGATGAGCTCCTCGACGAGCGGCGCCAGGAGGACGGCGAGGACGACGCCGAGGACGAACGCGGCGGTGGCGCCGCTGACGATGTGCTCCAGGGTCTCCTGCGAGGGGAGTTCCTCGGTGCGCGTGAGGCGCAGCGCGACGAGCAGCATGAGCACGGTGATGATCCAGCCCGAGACCCCGGCCGCGATCCCTCCGAGGACCTGCCGCCAGCGCGGACGGAGCGGTCCGAGGAGACGCCACGAGAGCACGCCGCGGAGGCGCAGGTAGGCGATCGCGCCGAGGAGGGTGAGGATCTGGCTCGCTCCGGCGGCGACGAGCAGGTCCGTGTCGCCACCCGCCCCGCCCGCACCCTCCACGACGACGACCACGACGAACTGCGCGAGCACCGACCACAGCACGAGGGCGAGCCCGTCGCCCCAGGTCCAGGGCACCGGGAAGGCGTCGGGCGGATCGGGGGCGTCGTGGCGCCAGTCCGGCGGCGGTGGCGGCCAAGCCGGGTCGTGCTCGGCCCGTGGCGCCGACGTCAGGTCGTCGCTGATGTGTTTACCTCCCATGCGTGGGCTCCTGCCCGGGGAACGCTTTCGGCGCACGTCCTTCGAGGACGTCAATGAGACGGCGTCCCCGGGCAGCAGTCCCGACGGTCCGTCGTCTCCAAGGATGTCGTCCCGTGAGGACTGGTTCATCAGCACGACGCCGCACCGTCACCGCCCCACCACGACGACAAGGAGAACGTCGATGCTCGGTGTAGGGATCGACTGGGCCGAGGAGGCCCACGCGGTCGCGCTCGGCCGCCCCGGCGAGGGCGTGTTCGACGTCTCGACCGTGGCTCACAGCCCTGCGGCGGTCGACGGCCTGATCGCCC
>JBOHEE010000160.1:0-1569 GCA_050700895.1 Nitriliruptorales bacterium
CGACGACGCGGTCGGCCATCTCGGCGATCAGGCCGAGGTCGTGGGTGATCATGATCGTCGCCGCGTTGGACTCGCGCTGGACGGCGAGGAGCACGTCGATCACCTGGGCCTGGATCGTGACGTCGAGCGCGGTGGTCGGCTCGTCGGCGATGAGGACCTTGGGGTTGTTCGCGATCGCCATCGCGATCATCGCACGCTGCCGCATCCCGCCGGAGTACTCGTGGGGGAACTGGTCGAAGCGGGCCTCGGCGTTCGGCACGCCGACAGCAGCGAGCAGCTCCACCGCGCGGGTGCGGGCGGCGCCCTCCTCGAGCCCCTCGTCGTGGGTGAGCAGCGCCTCCGCGATCTGGTGGCCCACCATGAACACGGGATTCAACGACGTCATGGGGTCCTGGAAGATCATCGCGATGTCGCCGCCACGGACCTGCCGCAGCTGTCGCTGGGAGAGCTCGAGCAGGTTGCGCCCGTCGAACTCGATCTCGCCGCGGACAGTGCCCGGCGGCTGCGGGACCAGCCCGAGGATCGACATCACCGAGACGCTCTTGCCCGAGCCGGATTCGCCGACGATCCCGAGCGTCTCGCCGGGATAGAGGTCCCAGGACACGTGGTTGACGGCCTGCACGACGCCGTCGGGCGTCTTGAACTCGACCGCGAGGTCGCGTACGGAGAGGACGTGATCCACCGGCTAGTGCTCCTGCTGCTGCGGGTCCAGGGCGTCGCGCAGCCCGTCGCCGACGAAGTTCACGCAGAGCGCGATGAGGACGAGGGTCAGGCCAGGGAACATGATGAGCCACCACTGAGTGAGCATCGCGCCGCGCCCCTCCTCGATCAGCTTGCCGAGGGCCGGGTGCGGCGCCTGGATGCCGAAGCCGAGGAACGACAGCGCGGCCTCGACGAGGATCGCCGTCGCCACGATAAGCGTCGCGTTCACGATGATCGGGCCCATCGCGTTCGGGAGGATGTGCCGGAAGATGATGCGGAGGTCGCTCGCACCGGAGGCCTTCGCGGACTCGACGAACTCCTTCTCCCGCAGGCTGAGGAACGAGCCGCGGACGATCCTGGCGAGGCTCGTCCAGAACAGGAAGGCGAGGATCAGCCCGATCCGTGCCGGCGAGCCCCGGCCCAGGAGCGCCCCCAGGATGAGCAGGACAGCGAGGCCGGGCAGGGTCAGGATGAGGTCCACGAGCCGCATGAGGAGGTTGTCGAGCCAGCCGCGGTAGTAGCCGGCGACGGCCCCGACCACGGTTCCGGCCGCGGTGGACACCGATGCGACGATGGCCGCGACGTAGAGTGACGTCCGGGTGCCGAAGATGACGCGGCTGAAGTAGTCGCGTCCGAGCTTGTCGGTGCCGAAGAAGTGCAGCCCCTCGGTCGTCGGGCCCACCCCGGCGTTGCGGAGGTCGAGCTGCGCGTAGTCGTACGGCGCGATGGTGTCGGCGAGGATCGCCACGACGGTGATGATCGCGAGGATGACGAGGCTTCCCATCGCGAGCCGGTGGCGCAGGAACTTCCGCCGCGCCAGCTGCCACTGGGTGCGCGCCCTGACCTGGAGGCCCTCGCGGTGGATGG
>JBOHEE010000161.1:0-3139 GCA_050700895.1 Nitriliruptorales bacterium
GTTCAGCGCGTTGTGCGCGCCGACGAGCACCGTGAAGAGCTCCACGTCGTGGCCGCCGCCCGCGAGCCGGCAGCGGGTTCCGTCGAGCCCCGACTCGATGTCGGTGACCCGCACGTGCGCGTCCGCGGCGGTTCCGAACGTCGTGACCGGCACGGCGGCTTCGCGCGCGAGCCGCCGCCCCCAGTCGTCGTCGACGCACACGACCGCGCCTCGCGAGAGCGCGGGGGTGAACAGCCGCGCCTTCGCCCCGTAGTACGCCTCCATGCTGCCGTGGAAGTCGAGATGGTCCTGGGACAGGTTCGTGAAGACGGCGACGTCGAAGACCGCGCCGTCGATGCGGTGTTGCGCGAGCCCGTGCGAGCTGACCTCCATGGAAACGGCGTCGACCCCGCGGTCGTACATCGTCGCGAGGAGGCGCTGCAGGTCGGTTCCCTCCGGCGTGGTCCGGACGCCCGGCTGCGCGGTCCCGTGGATCCGCGTCTCGACGGTGCCGATCACGCCGGTCCCCATCGCTGCCGCCCCGAAGACCGCCTCGAGAAGGTAGGTCGAGGTGGTCTTCCCGTTCGTCCCCGTGACGCCGACGAGCAGGACGCGCTCGGACGGACGGCCGTGGATGGCGGCTGCGACCGGCCCCGTGGCACGGCGGACCGACGGGACGACGACCTGGGGCACGTCGAGCCCGAGGCGGCGCTCGACCAGCAGGGCGGCCGCCCCCGACGCGACCGCCTCGGACGCGAACTCGTGACCGTCGACGGTCCCGCCGGGGACCGCGCAGTACAGCCAGCCGGAACGGACCTGGCGGCTGTCGTGGGTGGCGTCCACGACATCCGTGTCGCCGTGGCGCTCGACATCCCCGGAGGGGAAGACGGAGGCGAGATCCGCGACCGCCTCGGCCAGGGTGATGCTCACGTGGGCACGCCTCGGAAGGTCGAGAAATCGCGTCCCGGCGAGGATATCCGGCGGATTTGGCGCGGCCGCGCAGCCCGCGCGGATCATTGCGACGGGTCGGGGTCGCCCCGCGTCGGCGTCGACGCCACGACCGCCGCCGGGTCGGTCGGGGGGACGCGGCGGTGGGCCAGGGCGAAGCTCATGACCTCGGAGAAGATCGGGGCAGCCGTCTGGCTGCCGTAGATCGGGTAGGGCTCGTCCACCATCACCGCGACGACGAGCTTCGGGTCCTCGACCGGCGCGAAACCGACGAAGGAGGCGATGTACTCGCTGGAGTAGCCGCGGGCGTCGACAAGGGGCTTCCTGGCGGTACCGGTCTTGCCGGCGACGGTGTAGCCGGCGACCGCGGCGCGACCGCCGGTCCCGCCCTCGCCCACGACGCTGCGGAGCATGTCGGCCACGCTCGCTGCGGTCTCCGCGCTGACGACCTGCCGGCTCGAGGGCGCGGCCGACGGGACGAGACGGCCGTCCTCGCCGACCGTCCCCCGCACGAGGCGGGGCGGGACGCCGACCCCACCGTTCGCGAGGATCGCGTAGGTGTTCGCCGCCTGGAGCAGCGTCATGCTCACGCCCTGGCCGATCGCGATCGTCGGCAGGCTCGTCACCGACCAGTGATCCACCGGGAGCAGCGCCCCCCGCCCCTCCCCCGGGAAGCCGATGCCGAGGGGCTCGCCGTAGCCGAACGCGCGGAGGTGGGCGTCGAGGCGCTCCGGGCCGAGGTCCTGCGCGAGTTTGATCGTGCCGACGTTGGAGGACGTGGCGAGGATCTCCCGCAACGTCATGATCTCGGTCTCGTGCTCGTGGGCGTCGCTGAACACCTTCCCGCCGACCTGGTGGCGGTCCGGAACCTCGTAGGTCGTCTCCGGGGTGGCGATGCCCTCCTCGACGGCGGCGGCGGCCGTCACCGCCTTCTGCACGGAGCCGGGCTCGAAGGAGTCGGTGACCGCGCGGTTGCGGCGATCCTCGGCGTCGCTCGCGCCGGGCTCGTTCGCGTCGAAGCCGGGGGCCGAGGCCATCGCAAGCACGTCGCCGGTCCCGACCTCCAGCACGACGACCCCGGCTCCCTTCGCGTCGAAGCGCTCCATCGCGGCGGCGGCGGCGCGCTCGGCGACGTGCTGGATCTCTCGGTCGAGGGTCAGGACGAGATCGGAGCCATCGACCGGGGGCAGGATCTGGCGTCCTCCCGCGGGGATCGTCAGGCCGCCGGGGGCCTGCTCGAGGGTGAGGGAGCCCGCGGTCCCCTTGAGCAGCCGGTCGTAGGCGACTTCGAGGCCGGCGAGGCCGTTGCCGTCGATGTCGGTGAAGCCGACGACCTGCGCCGCGAGGGACCCGCCCGGGTAGACCCGCTTCGGCTCGCGGAGGATCCCGATGCCCGGCAGCTCGAGCGCGGCGATGCGCTCGCCGAGCTCGTGGGGGACCTGCCGGGCGACGTAGACGAAGTGCGCGTCCTTGCGCAGCTTCTCCTCGAGGGCCGCCGCGTCCGTCTCGAGGAGGGGGGCGAGCTCGGCGGCGACCTCCGCCGCGTCGGCCGCGGGGGGGACCGCGACGCCGTCCTCGCGCGTCTGCGGCCGGTACGCGCGCGGGTCCGCGTAGACGGTGGCGACGTCGACCGACGTGGCCAGGACGTCGCCGTTGCGGTCGTAGACGCGGCCACGTCGCGGGGGCAGTTCGATGGTCCGCTGGCGCTGCACGACGCCCTGCCGCGCGTACTCCGCCGCGTCGAGCACCTGCACGCTCACGAGGCGGTGGACGACGAGGCCGAAGAAGAGCGCGTAGACGACGAGGAGGGCGACCGCCCGTCGCGACCTCCGGTCGTGCGGGACCCCGAGGCGCGACCGCCGGGAGCCGCGTGTGTCCGGCTGCGAGCCGCGCGCGCCTCCGACGAGCACGGTTACCGATCCGCCGACAGGACGGGCTTCAACGGGTCCGGAGTGCCGCCCGCCGTGACCCCGTCGGCGACCTCGGGGGCGGCGGGGTCGGCGGTCACGACGATGAAGCGGGCGCTCGTCGCCGGGGTCATCCCGAGCTCCTCGGTCGCGACCTGCTCGATCCGCCCCGGATCCTCGAGGTGGGCGACCTCGGCGACGAGCTCGGCGTGCTGTCGCTGGGCGTCGGCGACGGCACGCTCGAGGCCGCGGGCCGCGACCGCGTCGCTCGCAGCGAGCGCGTTGAGCGCGACGGTCGCGAAGAC
>JBOHEE010000162.1:0-4347 GCA_050700895.1 Nitriliruptorales bacterium
GCCGCGAGAGGCCGTACGGCCGGCAGGCCGAGCGCATCCGCGACGGTCACCGCCGCGATCGCGCCCGCACGGAGGGGAGGGAGGGCGACGACGGCCAGCGCGACGGCGAGGACCGTCGCGAGCGACCGCCGGAGCCAGCGTCTCGCGCGCATGTCAGCGGATGCTGCCCGGTGGCCGCGACCACGGCCAGGAAGCCTGGGGTGGACCAACGGCCCAGGGGATGCCAACAGGAGCGGCACGCTGGGAACGAGCCGTCATGCGGGGCGCGAGGTGGTGCCGCAGCAGCCGGTGAGCGAAAGGGAGGAACACCGTGATCACCCTCGGCGTCATCCTGCTCGTCCTGGGTCTCCTGCTCGACGTGGGGATCCTCTACACGATCGGCGTCATCCTGCTCGTCGTCGGAGCCATCCTGTGGGTCCTCGGCGCGCTGGGGCGTGCGATCGGCCCGCGACGCCACTACTGGTGACGCGACGCCGTCGGCTCGTTCGGGCGGGCCCACACGGGCCAGCCCATCCGGGTCATGTGACGTGGACACCATGCGCCCACCTGACGGTGGGCGCATGGCCTTCCGTGGCTGGTCTCGCGCCATCCTGTCGGTCGAGGCTGGTATGTCACTCTACGTAGTGGCATACTGACGGTCAGTTGTCGGTCTCCTGACAGGGGGGTAGCCGATGGACGGACCGGCCCGCGGCGCGGACGTCTGCGACGGCGAGCCCGGTGTGCTCCTGACAGGGGGGTAGCCGATGGACGGACCCCCGCGGCCTACCGCGCCGAGGCCGCGGTGGAAGTCGCCGGTCTCTTGACAGGGGGGTAGCCGATGGACGGGCTCGCCGACAGACCGCAGGTGTCGATCGCACCTGGCAGCGAGGCGCGGTGGATCGCCGACCGCGTCCCCGGTGTGTGGGCGCTCGCCGGCGGGCTCGACTCGGTCCTCGCCCAGCTCAGCTCGGTGGGCCAGCCGCTTCCCGGCACGCCCGGCTTCGGGATCCTCGAGCAGGTCGGCAGCCTGCTCGGCCGCAGGATGGTCGACGAGGTCCGTGACGTCGCCTTCCGGGACCTCTTCGCCGGACTCGACGACGACTCGGACATCGCCAGCGCCCTCGATTTCGGCGGTCCGATCGCACGGGCCCTCGAGATCAATGGGATCGGCACCCTCCGCGACGTCGGCCGGTGGACCGTCGCCGACATCGAGGACATGCCGTTCCTCGGCATCGCCGGCGCGCGGCGGCTCGTCGCCGCGCTCCTCATGCACTGCCTCGCCGCGCCGACCATCGTCCGCGCGTAGGCCCCCAACGCGGCAAGTCCCACGGTCTCGGGACCTTCGACGCTGGCCGGCCCCGACGGCCGGAGGGACACCGGCCCACCGCGAAACGGGGGTCACGGGACGTACGAACGGTCGTACCGACCGTGAACCTCTCCGAGGGGCGGCATTCCCTCGAAGCAGAGCCTCAGGCACGGAGGGGGGGAACATGCAGCGTCCCACACATCCGGACGGGGCACCCTGCACGATCGTGCTGCTCGAAGCGTCGGAGGTCGAGGAGCGCGTCGAGGCCGCAGAAGCCGAGTTCGTCGAGCGGCTCGACGTCGAGCGCGCACGAGCGGTCCGCCAGGGCCTGACACGTGTCCTCCGCTGCTCGGCGGACGGGCGCTAAACGAGTACGCCCGTCGGCTCGACGCCGAGCGCGAGCTCGCGAACCACTCGCTCGGTCCGGCCGAGCGCGAGCTCGCGAACCACTCGCTCGGTCCGGCCGAGCCGTGGAAGGTCGCCAGCTAGAAGACCCGCCCCCACGCGTCCTGTGCGCATCTGACCTCACCTGTCGGGGTGCGCACACAACGTCTGGAAGGTTTCCTCGTCGAGGGCGGACCGGGAGGCGCGGTTGGCATAGGCTCGTGGGTTCGCACGACACGGAGAGACGGTGGCGACCGACCCACGCGCAGCGGCGATCGCTGACGAGCAGCGGCACGTCGACCGGGCGTACGAGCGGCTCGTGGAGCTGCGCCGTCGCGCCGAGGAGCGGCGCCGGGCGGCGCTCGCGGCCGACGTGACCACCCACGCCGACCTCGTCAACCGCGACGCAGCCGCCTACCAGGCGGCCTCCCGCGTCCAGTCGCTGACCCTCGGGGACCGTGAACCGCTCGTGTTCGGCCGCCTCGACTTCGAGGACCGTGACACGCACCACATCGGGCGCGTGTCGGTCCTGTCGGAGGAGTACGAGCCGCTCGTCCTGGACTGGCGGTCCGAGGTCGCCTCCGCCTTCTACCGCGCGACCCCGGCCGACTCGATGGGGGTCCGCCGCCGCCGGGTCATCCACTGCCGCGGCCGGCGGGTCCTCACCGTCGAGGACCAGCTCCTCGACCTCGCCGAGGAGCCCGGTCGCGACGAGCTCGTCGGCGACGCCGCGCTGATGGCGGCCATCACGAGCGACCGCTCCGAGCGCATGCACGACATCGTCGCGACCATCCAGCGCGAGCAGGACGAGAGCATCCGGCTCCCCGCTCGCGGGCTCGTCGTCGTCACCGGCGGGCCGGGGACCGGCAAGACCGCGGTTGCCCTCCACCGGGTCGCCTACCTGCTCTACCACCACCGGACACGGCTCGAGCACCGCGGCGTGCTCGTCGTCGGCCCCACGCGCGCGTTCATGGACTACATCGCGAGCGTCCTCCCGTCGCTCGGCGAGACGACGGCGGTCCTCCGACCGCTCGGCGCCTTCGTGCCCGGCATCGCCACCGACCGCCGCGACCGCCGCGACGTCGCCGCCGTGAAGGGGAGCGCCGCGGCGGGGCGTCTCGTGCGCCGCTTCGCCGACCGGCTGCCGCAGGGGACGCGCTGGCGGGACGCGTTCGCCCGCCTGCGGACCGGCGCGGACCTCCCCAGCGTCGCCGACGGTCTTCTCTCCGCCGACGAGGTGGCGCTGCTCGCCGATGCCTGGCGCGCGGACCGCGAGGCCGACCGGCAGCCGACCGTGGAGGACGTCGCGCTCGTCGACGAGCTCCGCCGCGCCCTCGGCGACGTCGGCGACCCCCTTATCGAGGCGCGTCGCGTCGACCGGGACGTCGAGGGCGAGCTCACGACGTTCGCGGACCGCGAGGCCCGGGTCGATCCGGGCCATGTCATCGGCGCGGCGGACTACGCGGACTTCGGGCTCGTCGTCGTCGACGAGGCGCAGGATCTCTCGACGATGCAGTGGCGCATGGTGGCCGGTCGCGGGCGCGCCGCGAGCTGGACCGTCGTCGGCGACCTCGCTCAGCGGTCGGCGACCGCCGCGCCGACGTCGTGGGACGAGGTGGGCGAGCTCTTGGGGCAGCGCGACATCGAGATCGCGGGCCTCAGCGTCAACTACCGCACCTCGGCGCCGATCATGGACCTCGCCGCGCGTCTCCTCCCGGTGCTCGCCCCAAGCCAGGAGCCGCCCCGCTCCGCGCGCCTCAGCGACCTGCCGCCCCGCATCCTGACCGGCGTCGGCGACCTCGCCGACGCCACGGCCGAGGAGGCGCGCAAGCTCCGCGCCGCGGAGACCGGCACCGTCGCGGTCGTCGCCCCCGGCGACCTCTACGACGCGCTCGAGTGCGAGCTGGCCGGCGACGAGATCCGCGTCTTCGACCCCTGGACGGTGAAGGGCCTCGAGTTCGACGCCGTCGTCGTCGCCGCGCCCCGCGAGGTCGTGGAGGTCGCGGGGACCGGGGCGCTCTACGTGGCGCTCACCCGCGCGACCGAGCGCCTCACGGTCATCACCCGCAAGGACCACCTCCCGCGCCCGCTCGACTGACCATAGGTGCGCGGGAGACCCCTCCGTCTCTCGTTGCAGATGCGCAACTGCAGACGGGAACATCGGCCTCCCCGCCGCGCGCGGATGGCGCCTCGACGCTGCTCGACCGCTCGGTGGACTGCGACGGCCTCCCCGCCGCGCGCGGATGGGGCCTTCGAGTCTCTCGTGACGGTCTCGCCAGCCCGTAGGCTGCGCGCGCCATGGACTGCACACCTCCCCTCCGCGACATCGGCTTCGTCCTCGAGCGCATCGCCGGGCTCGACGACCTCCAGGGACTCGCGGTCGAGCTGTGAGCAGCTTCCCGGCGGCGCTGGTCTTCGACTTCGACGGGCTCCTGTGCGACACCGAGGGCCCGAGCTACCGCGCGTGGGCGGAGCAGTTCGAGTCGCGCGGCCACACCCTCGCGCTGGACCGCTGGCTGCTCTGCGTCGGCACCCACCACAGCGGCTACGACCCGTTCGACGATCTCGTGGCGCTCGCCGGCCCCGCGGACCGCGACGCGATCGAGCGCGACGTGGACGCGCGCTGGCGCGAGCTCGCCGCCGGTGAGCCGTGCCGGCCGGGAGTCGAGGCCCTGCTC
>JBOHEE010000163.1:0-4909 GCA_050700895.1 Nitriliruptorales bacterium
CGTGCTCCGCAGCGCCCAACTGCCCCCCACCGAGATCCCCTGGTGGAACGGACGAACCCTCACCATCGAGACCGGCCAACCCACCCCGACATAGGGCTCAACTTCCTGAACGGGAATCCAAGCTAACCCCGGGGCACCCCTGGGTGTGTTGCGTCGACCCAGGCGCGGATGTCGTCGCGTAGCCGTCGAACCGAGGCGTGTGAGGAGCGTCGCAGCTTCTTGGTGGTGAGCTCGGAGACACAGCGCTCGACGCGGTTGAGCCACGAGGATCCGGTGGGGGTGGAGTGCAGCACGAAGCGGGGGTGGCGGACCAGCCTGCGTTGGATCTCGGGGGTCTTGTGGGTCGAGTAGTTGTCGAGGATGAGGTGGACGTCGAGGTGGTCGGGGACCTCGCGGTCGAGGTGGTTGAGGAACTTCTTGAACTCCACCGCCCGGTGGCGGGAGTGCAGCTGGGTGTGGACCCGTCCGGTGGTGAAATCGAGGCCGGCGAACAGGTCGGTGGTGCCGTTGCGGATGTAGGGTGGTGATCTATCCAATGGTGAGACGAAGAATCCGACCCCCCAAGGACTTCAAGGTCACGGTCCACGGGCAGCGGCTCCGCTTCAAAGGCGACCTTCCCCTCTCCGCCCTCAAGCTCGCCGACATCGACGATCCGGCAGGGATTCTCGACGGCTTCACCAGCTTCCTGCGGACAGCCATCCACCCGTCAGACGCCGATTGGCTCGAAGCCCTACTCCCCGACCTGGGCCTGACCGAACTCCCCGACGTCGGCCTCAAGGTCGCCAGCCGCTACCGGCTCGCCTACCGCTCCCTCGGACGCCGGTAGTGCCCGACGACGTCGCCGACGAGCTCAGCGGATTCGTGATCCCGGGGGCGGTCGCAGCGTCCACCGTCTGGGTTAAGGCCGTGACAGTCGGCGACTTCGACGCGTTCTGGTCACTGATGACCTACAACTTCCGGCTCGTCACCGCACAGATGACAGTCTGGCGAAACCGCGACGCCACCGACGAGTGGTACGAGCCCGACGACATCGCCCGCCGCCTCGCGCTCCTGAAGAGCGACCACCCGTTCCGGCCGGAGTTCGAACGCGTCAACGTCGAGGCGTTCCTCAAGTATCTGCCAGACGGGTTCGACCTCGCCACATGGGGCTTCGGATCCCACAGGAGGGCCGCTCCCGGCGGCGGGGAGATCGTCCTCTGGATGGAGACCGGCGGTGAAATGCTCACGATCGACGAGGAAACGATCGTCACCGACGCACACATCCACGCGCTCCGCGTTGAGGACGGAGACTGGAAGGTCGCCGCAGTCGACTACCACGAAACCGGTCCCCGGGTGACCTCCAACGCCGGGAGGGCCACAGGAGGGCCCGTAGAGGGCCCGACGCGACCGGGGGACAGCACGCTCCGGCTGGCAGGGCGTCGAATCGCCTCGACCGGCCACGTGGTGGGCGAGCCTCGTCGCGGACCAACCCCGCGGAGCCGTTGTCCTCGACGAATAGGCGCGGCGATCCCGGTCGACGGGCCCGACCGCCTCGACGGTGGGGTGAAATGCTCGGAGACGTCGCAAGCAGCCCGTACCGTCCGCGTCGTGATCGCGGCCGACTTCGAGACCCTCACCTTTGACGGCTGGGGAGCCCTTGTCGCGCTCGGTTCCCGGGCGCTCCCGGCGATCCTGCCGCGGCCGCCCGCGTGGACGGTCCGGGCCAGGTGTCGCGACGCTGACCCGGAGATGCTCTACGCAGAGAAGGGCGACCGGCTCGCCGCTGCGGCCGCCAAGCGGCTCTGCCGGTCATGTGACGTCCGCCCCGAATGCCTCGACCTGGCCCTCGAACTCGAGCGCGGGCTCAGCGCGAGCATGCGGGCCAGTGTGTGGGGCAGGCTCTCCCCGTCCGAGCGGGCCGTTCTCGACCGTCAGGTCGCGTAGCGCGACGCCGCCCTTACGACGCGAGCCCTTCCCGGCGCTCGATCCGGTTGGCCGCGACGAACGTCGACCATGCTGCCTCGACCTCCCTGTGGTCGAGGACCTCGCTGTACACCCGCGGACGCCGGTAGCGGTCGAGCCCCGAGTCTTCGAGGTGGTCGGCGGCGGCGGCGGCGAACGCCGCGGTCAGGCTCTCGTGCGGCCCGGCCTGCCACGGCGGCGGCTCGTCGTCATCGTCCCAGCAGCCGTTCTTCGTGTAGTACGGGCGGACGCGGTTGACGGCGTCGTGGTCGATGAACACGTCGTGCCCGCCGTGGAACGCGAGGTCCTCGACGACGGTGACGAGCCGCTCGCGACGGTAGAGCTCGTCGGCGACCGGCTCGAAGGCGAGTCGCCACGCGATCGCCTCGACGTCGGGAGGGGTCAGAGGATCGAGGTCGCCGAGCGCCCGGGCGAGATCGAGCTGGAGCCCGTGGAGGGTGTCGTCGTCGAGCGCCCGGAGCTGCTCGTGGATAGCGTCGGGCAACGTCATCGCCCCCGCCCCCCCTCGGCCCACGGTCCCGGCGGGTACAGCTCATGCCAGAGCTCGTTGTTACACCACCGACCCCCGAGCGGTTCGGCGTGACGGCGACCTTCGGCTTCGAGGTCGTTGAGGCCGACACCAAGACCTTCGCGGTCGTGCTGGACGCCGAACAGCTCTCCTCGCCAGCCGCAGTGGCAGTACACGGCGGCCCGGAAGCGGCCGGACGGGTACTCACCATCGATCCACACGTTGGCGAGGTGGCCGTTCATCTCGACGTCGATGCGGCTCTCACGCCAGATGGCCGGTCTCAGGCATCCCGACACCGCGATGAGTGGTAGCGGGCTCGTCCTCGAACATGACGAGGCTGGCGAAGTGCAAGCCACGGAGGCCAGGCGACGGGCGGTGGGGTGGACACGATTTGGTCACGCCTCGGCGGGGAGGTCGCGTCACTGGAGCTCACGAGATCAACGTGCTGACCGCCGGGTACCGTGGAGTCCATGGCCGACAACCCCGACAGGCGTCTCGGTGGTGACCCCATCGAGCAGCTTCGCGGCCTCATGGCCCGCGAGGAGCTGACAGCGGACCGGCTCGCAGTCCGGGCACGGTGGCCGGTGGAGCAGGTCCAGGCCGTCCTCGACGGGTCCCTCCAGCCGACGGAGAACGACCTTGCTGTCCTGTTCGCCTGTTTCGGACGCCGCCGTGACCTGACGCTGCTCGACGACAGCTTCCTCGACGAGATGCGAGACACCGCACACTTGAGCCCGTCGGAGCGGCTTGCTATCGCCGTGGAGCTGTCACGGGTAGCGACCCAGCTGGCGGCGTCGGCACGCCCGCAGGGCTGATCGCCTCTCCCGCATCCACCGCCGCGAGCAGCGCACCGGGGGCCTCCGCCGGAGGAGAATCGCTCTGGGGGCGGCGTGACCGTCCTGTCCGGAGCCGCTTGCGCTCCCGCGCAGCCACCCGGCCGCAGCACCGTCCTGGCATTAGCTTGCACTTCTAGAAGCACTAACTTATGCTGGTGCTGTGTGGGAGGTCGAGTACACCGACGAGTTCGAGGAGTGGTGGAGCGGCCTCACGCAGGAGCAACAGGAAGCCCTCGACGACCGCGTGATGCTGCTCGCCGACCACGGCCCAGGGTTGAGGCGACCGGTGGTCGGCGATATCACGACCTCCCGCCACGCGAACATGAAGGAGCTGCGCACATCCAAGGGCGGTGCCCTTCGGGTGCTGTTCGCCTTCGATCCTCGACGACACGCCATCCTGCTGCTGGGCGGAGACAAGTCCGGTGAGTGGAACGAGTGGTACCGATGGGCGATCCCTCGTGCTGACGACCTCTACGACACCCATCTCCAGGAACTGCGCGACGAAGGACTTCTCGACGACTGAACTACGAAGGAGACGGCTGATGCCTTCCACGAAGAACTACCGCCGCCTGCATGACCAGGTCCTTGCTCGGCCCGGTGCTGCTGACCGGCTGGCCGCCCTGCGCGAGGAGACCCTCGCAGAGATCGGCCTGTACGAACTGCGCAGGGCACTGCAGCGCTCGCAGACGGACCTGGCCGCCGAGCTCAACATCAGCCAGTCGGCAGTCTCCCAGCTCGAGCGCGCCGACGACCTCAAGCTGTCCACCCTGCGCAACTACCTCGCGCACCTTGGCGCACGACTGCAACTCGTCGCGGTGTTCGAAGAGGACGACGAGCAGCACAGCGTGCCGATCCACGTCGGTGAATCCGCAGACAACAGCGAAGGCTGATCCGCCCCTCGAGGACCTCCCGGCCCCAGGGACTCCAGGGAGCCGACGATCCTCCGCTGTTGGCGACCGCCACACGCAATGCAGCAGCCGCCCGGGGCCCCCCATCCGTGCAACCCCGATCCGGCAGCCGCACCGCTGGGCCGGTACCGAAGCCCGGGTCCCCCTGCGGGGACTTCCCGTGGGTGTGCGCTGACTGCACAGATGTCACACAAGCGACGATCGGCAGGGAACTCCCTCCACGCAGGTCCACCGCAGGAGAGGAGCAGCGCATGAACGATCGACTGCTGACCGTCGCCGAACTCGCCGCGTACCTCGGCGTCGCACGGCACACCATCTACCAGTGGCGCTACCGCGGCGAGGGCCCACCCGGGTTCCGGCTCGGCGGCCCCGGTGGCCAGGTCCGCTACCGCGAGTCGGAGGTCATCGCCTGGCTCGAGCAGCAGCGCGATCCCCAGCCTGCTGCTCATGGGGACAGTGCATGAGGGGGTCGCTGGGCGGGTACTTCGGGAGGGCCGTGGGGCCGGTTCCATTCCGCAGCCATTCCGCGGGAGGTCGCGGAACGGCGCGGAATTGGCGGGACGCTGAGAGAAATGACAGCAAGGTATTTCCGCAGGTAAGACCGCGCTTTCGGCACATCTGCCCAGGTCGGCGCAAACCCATGAAAAGTTCAACCTCTACTACGACGTGTAGGACCGGAGGCCGCTGACCTGCGT
>JBOHEE010000164.1:0-2371 GCA_050700895.1 Nitriliruptorales bacterium
GTTCCTCACCCGCGACATGTTCAACGGCGCCCTCGCCGACATGAGCCTCGGCTCCAACCCCTGGACCCTCGGCCGCTACACCTTCGCCGGCGGCAACCCCACCACCCTCATCGAACAAGATGGTCACGTTGCCACCTGTACCCCCGACGGCTATAGTTTCTGCCCCGATTACGACCTCGCAAGCCAACCTCAGGCACCGGCGGATGAGAGCCCAGAGTCTAGCGATCCTGACGCGGGTCTTGCGCCTCCACCAGTAATAGCACCTCCCATACCGTTCACCCCAACAGCACCGCCGGGCGTGCCGCCGATTCTTCGCAAAGCTGCCAGGGGCGGCGCGATAGCGATAATCGCTGGTTGCGCACTCTTCTGTCTGGCGGGAGATTCTGGGCCATCTCCACTCGAGGAGTTTCATGACGACGTAAACGATGAGGAGCGAGGTTGTGCAAGCCGAACCAATTCGCTCTCAGAGATCTGGTATCTCCCTCGAGATGAGCTTGGGAGAGCTACTGGTGCGTTCGCATGCCTTACCATGAGCGCAACGGACGTCGACAGCCGACGCGCACGGACGCCTCCCGGTTATCAGGACGACATCATGGACCGAAGCCATCTTATCGCCAGGCAGTTTGGCGGAACCAGCGACCTGGAGAATATCGTTCCGCTGTATAAGGACGTCAACCAGGCAATGAGGAGAGTTGAAACGAGATAAGAAGACGCCTCGATAGAAACGAAAGAGTATTCGTGGCGGTCAGGCCGATCTATGAAGGAGACAACCCTGTCCCGACTGCGATCATGGTCGTAATTAACAGCGCGAGCGGCCTATCCGTCGGCGGGTTCAAGAATACGCCCTGAGCCGCATATTTGCGTAGCGCTGGTAGACGTTGTAGCATCGAACGCGGCCCGACCCGCCGAGCCTACGAGGAGGTGGTAGGTATCAAAGCTGAAGCGACCTGCGTCAAGCGCCTCGCCGATGCAGTAGGACTAACTAATGTGGTGACAAAGCACTACAACTGGGATGCAGTAGAGGCTTCGATTGGTGGCATCCGACTACCACAGGACTATAAGCAGCTGGTGGAAACCTTCCCCTCTGGGAGATTCCAACGGTTCGTGAATATCATCCGACCCGGTGATATGAACTACCCCGACACGGAGTATCTCGGCTACTACCGGCACCGTCTCGATGACATGCGAAACGCGAGAAAGGATCCCGAGGATCCAGCGACATTTCCGTATCCCATCTACCCGGAGGATGATGGACTACTTCCTTGGGGTGACGGGCCGGAAGGCGAACTCTTCTACTGGATAACCAGTTCACCTGATCCGAACGAATGGCCGGTGGTCATAGCCGATCAGACCTGGACTGAGTGGCACAGCTTTTCGGGCACCTGCTGCGAGTTCCTTCTACACGTTGTCCACGGTCAGTACTGTAACAATGTCCGTGGTGTGGATTTGACAGAGCCATTGTTTGAGCCACGAAAGCCAATCAGGTCTGGCCCAGCACCCAAACCGCTGTGGGACCCTGCGGTACTCAAATATGGTGAACGGCAATATGGTGAACGGCCGCACAACGATCTCGGCGTTCTCGCACGGGCACTGCCGTCCGCTGGGCGAAGCGAAGCCGTACCCGTTAAGTGGAACGTGATAGAGGAAGAGTTGGGTCTATCTCTGCCCTCGGACTTCAAATCGTTTATCGATCGCTTCGGAGCTGGTGTCTTTTGTGATATTGCCATAATGGGAGTAGACAAATGTCAGGGCTTCGATCTTCTCACTTTTCTTCGGCGGAATCACGAGCTGGCTGTTAAGCATCTTAATCCTCAGTACGCCAGTCTCACGCCGTTCTATCCGGAGCCGATGGGTATAGTGGCGTGGGGTATTACCTCGGAAGGCCGCATCTGCGGCTGGGGCCCTAACGGCCAGAACTCCGAGGAATGGGGTGTTGTCGTTGCGGATCCCTTTCCGAAAGTCCGTGGAGTGATCCACTGTGCTGACCTTTCTTTCAGCTCGTTCTTGCTTAAGTATGGAGGGTACTACGGAATACAATCCGACCTGTTTTCCTCTGAACCGTGGGCAGGCGAAATGACTTTTATTCCGCACTTGCATGATGTTGGAGACAGTGATTGAGACGTTGACCGCATCCACCATCCCGTCCTACGCTGCGGGTCGCCATACCTGTCGGGTTGACGCATCCTGTCTGACTTCGTGATATCAGGCTCCCAGGGTAGGTAGTGACATCATGGAGAAGCGAGCCGTGGCCGCGTTGCGGGTGCCTTTCGAAATCGCCACTGATCGACCAGGCACTCACCGATTCCGGCAGAGATGCGGAGCTTCGGGACGAGTTCGACCGTGACTGGCACGGTCTGCGGCGGTTGCGGAT
>JBOHEE010000165.1:0-22736 GCA_050700895.1 Nitriliruptorales bacterium
GGGCGGCTCCGGCTGCGGCACGCGGTCCAGCGTCTCGTTCGTGGCGCGGATGCGCTCGAGCTGTCCGCGCAGCACCGCGTCGCGGTCGAGCTCGGCCTCGAGGGCCGTGCGCTCGTCCGCGTCGAGCTCGCCGGCGAGGTAGGCGGAGAGGTGCTCGCCCCGCCCCCCGCGATCAGCGTTCACGGGTGCTGTCTCCCTGTGGGGTGTCGGTAGGTAGGAGGTCGTCGGGACCGCGCTGGTTCCCGGCCGCGCCGGATGCGCCAAGAAGGTCTGCGAGCTGGGCGCGTGCGCGGTGGACGCGGCTCTTGGCGGTGCCGACCGGGACGTCGAGGGCCGCGGCGGCCTCGTTGTACGAGAGGCCCTGCAGGGCCACGAGGATCAGCAGGCTGCGGCTCGTGTCGTCGAGCGTGAGCAGGGCGCGCTGTACCTCCGATGCCGTTTCCGCGGTGAGTACAGGGTCGCCGGGGTCCCAGCCGATGTCGTCTCGCGCCTCGACGGCGTCGACCGCCCGCACCACGTCGGCCACCGGCGTCTGCGGCCGCCGAGCCCGCTTCCGCGCGAGGTCGTTGCATGCGTTCACCGCGACCCGGTAGATCCACGTGGAGAGCCTGCTCCCGCCCTGGAAGGTGTCGGCTCGCCGCGCGATCGAGAGGAAAGCGTCCTGGGTCGCGTCCTCGGCGTCGGCGGCGTTGCCGAAGTAGCGCAAGCAGATGCCGTACACCCGGCGCTCGTAGCGGGTCACGAGCTCGGCGAAGGCGCTCTCGGGATCCTCACCGCGCGCGTAGCTCGCGAGGACGTCCTCGTCGGAGACGCCCTCCCAGGTTGCGTACCGCCGTCGGCCGATCACCGGGGCGGCGGTCCCGTGGAGGCGGCGATGTGCTCGACCTCGACGCCGGTCGGCGTGGGGAGGCTGTCGAGTGCGGTGTCGCCCTGGAGGGCGCGGGTCGCGAACAGCGCGATGAGCGCGAGGGCGAGCCCGCCGAGGAAGGCGGCGATGACCCGCGCCCGCGCCTCGTCGCGTTCGATCGCGCCCCAGGGCGCCCGCGCGAGGTCGGGGGGTCCGTCCGCCTCGACGAGGGTCGCGGTCAGATCGCCCGGGCGGGTGGGGACGAGCGCCGCCAGCGCGGTGGCCATGGTCGCCCCGTCGCGGTAGCGGTCGGCACGGTCCCTCCGGGTGGCCCCGACGACGATGCGGTCGAGGGCGCGGGGGACGTCGGCCCGAACGGAGCGCGGCGACGGCAGCTCGTGGGTCAGGCGGGCAGCCGCGGTCGCGGTGGGCGTGTCGCCCTGGAAGGCGGGCTCGCCGACGAGGCACTCGTACAGCACGACGCCGAGCGCGTAGACGTCGGCCCGGGGGTCGACCTCGTTGCCCTCGAGCTGCTCGGGAGCGAGGTAGGCGGCGGTGCCGACGACGGTCCCCGGCGTCGTGAGGTCGTCGCCGTCGCCGATCGCCTTGGCGATGCCGAAGTCGGTGACCTTCGCCGTGCCGCCGCTCGTGAGGAGGATGTTCGCCGGCTTCACGTCGCGATGGACGATGCCGTGGTCGTGGGCGTGGCCGAGGGCGGCGGCGACCTGCTCGCCCAGCGCCGCGACGACCACGTGGTCCATCGGCCCGGCGGCGTGGGCGACGTCGCGCAGGCTCGGCCCGTCGACGTACTCCATCACGAGGTAGACGACGTCGCCCTCCTGCCCCGTGTCGTAGATCTGCACCGCGTTCGGGTGGGTGATCTGGGCGGCGGCCTGGGCCTCGCGGCGGAAGCGCTCGACCGTGGTGCGGTCGCTCGCGAGGTGCGGGTGGAGGAGCTTCACGGCGACGGACCGGTCGAGGGTCACGTCGTGGGCCCGCCACACGATCGCGACCCCGCCGGTGGCGATGGGCTCCTCGAGCTGGTAGCGGCCGGCGAGCATGCGCGCCACCCCCGGCCAGGTCGCCCCTGCGCTCAATGGCTCCTTGTCGGCCTGACCGGTGTCAGCAGGTGGTGCGGCCTCCTCGCCGTGGTCGGGCGGCGTCGGGTCCTCGCCGTCCACGATCGTGGGCTGGTCGTGGACGGCGTCGTCAGGGGGACGGTCCTGGCTCATTCGAGGGACACCGTGCTCGTGGACTCGCGCACGAGAAAGCGCTCGAGGGCCGTGACCGCGTGGATGAGCAGGGTCTGCGCGCGGTCGCGGACGGTGACCGACAGCTCCTGACGATCGACCGTGACCACCACGAGCTCGACACCCTTCTGTGCCGCGACCGCCTCGGCGGTCGACTCCGCCGACGAAGCGGCCGCGTTCTCGCGGTAGGCGGTGGCGGCCGCGTGCGCGATCTGCTGGGCCGCATCGGTGGTCGTGATCGCGTTCACGAGCACGGCGCCCGCCTCGAAGACCACGAACGAGGCGGCGAGCAGGAAGAAGGTGAGACGGAGCAGCCAGCCAGCGATGATGTCACCCGCCTCCCTCCCTGCGGCCGAGCGGGTGCCCGAGGATACGGTCACGCCGCCTCCTCCTCCACGACTCGGAGCCGCGGCGGGCGGGGGCGCCGGCGGCGGAGCAGCCACCACAGGAGCAAGCCTGCCAGAACCGCCCCGAGGACGGCGAGCGCCGTGGAGGAGACGTGGCTCGAGCGGACGACCACGGTCGTAGCGTCGAGCACGAGCCCGCCGCGGGGCGTCACGACCCGGACCGTCACCGGGATGCGGCCCGAGGCGTGGGCGACCGTCGGGAACGAGATCGTCCGCTTCCCACCCGCGTCGAGCGTGACCTCTTGGACCCGCCCCTGCGGGAAGTCGAGCTTCGACGACTCGACCTCGACCAGGACCCGGATCCCCGCTCCCTCGGGTCGGGAGAGGCTGACCGGGATCGTCCCCTCCTCCGCGGTCAGCGTGACGCTCGCGCCCTTCGCGAGGTCGACCGTGCCGAAGCCGCCGGCGATGGTGGCGGCGACATCGTCGACGAGCCGGCGGGACCCGCTGCCGTCGGCGAGCCAGAACGAGGCCGCCCGAAGGAGTTGCGTGTCGAGGTCGCGCCAGGCGCGCGCGCCGACCCCGGTCCCGGGATCGGCGAGCGTCTCCTGGAGGATGCCCAACTGGTCGCGTGCGGTCTTGAGCGACCGGGCTGACTCGGACGTCAGCCGGCCGTCGACGGCCACCAGGTTCCCCCGGGTTGCGGGCTGGGTGCGTGCCACCACGAGCGCCTCGACCGAGACGGGCTCGAGCCAGGTGGCCCCGGCGAGCGCCGTGAGGACCTCCGACGCCGCCCGGGGATCGGGGTCCCACAGCGGGGGCGGGAGGAGGACGAGACCCCGGGCGCGGTCGAACGGCCGCTCGAGGTGGACCATCGCCGTCTCGGCGAGCACCCGCTGGGCGGCCACGTGGGGGCCGTGGCCGGTCGGCAGCGCCGCGAGGAGCTGCTCGAACCATGGGTCGCCCACCACCGCGGCGATCACGTTGCCGCCGGCGAGCAGGCTCCGCACCGGCGCAGGGGTGCGCGCTGGCAGGTCAGCGTGGAGCTGGCTCCAGCTCAGCACGAGGGTGTTGATGCGCGCCGGACCGATGACGTCGCGCACGGCGTTCGTGGTGAGCGGCGCCGTGGCCCAGAGCGCGTCGGAGACGGGTCGCGTGCCCAGCGTTCGCTCGAGGCGCTGTCGGCCGGAGGTGATGTGCTGGACGCCCTCGACCGCGAGGTCCTGGGCGGCGAGCCCGGCGAGGTCGGCGTCGGCGTACGGGGAGGCGAGCGGGGCGGCGCGGGCGTCGAGCACCCCGCGCACGCGCTCGAGCAGTTCCGCGGCGGCGAGGGACCGGGAGTCGTCCTCGGCCACCCGGGTGGCTCCCGACGCCCCCTCGAGGAGGAAGCCGTCGGCGAGGTCGGTCAGGTCCTCGAACAGGTGGCCGCCGAGGAGAGGCTGGACGCGCAGGTCGGGTGCGGACTCGAGGGCCCATACGAGCCGTTCGAGACGGCCGCCGTGGGCGGCGTCGGTGACCGAGGTGGCGGGGTGGACGCCGCCGGGACCGCGGGTCGGCGGCGCGTCGAGCGGCCAGCCGACGACGACGCGGAGCGGCGTCCCGATGCGGTCGAGGATCGCGGCCGACGTCACCTCGTCGAGCGCCTCGCGCCCCTGCACGACCGTGATGCGGACCGGATGGACGCCGTCGGCTCCCCACCCGATCGCCGGGCCGGGGACGGTGATCTCCGCCGCGCCGACCTCCCGGGGTGCGAGGGGCTCCAGATCGGCCCGCTCGGCGTCGAGGAAAGCTGTCGCCGGTGTCCCGCGGTCGAGCGCCTGATGCAGCTCGCTGCGCGACGACACCGCAGCGAAGACCTCGACGAGGAGGGTGAGGTCGTCGAGGACCTCCGCACCGCGGTTCTCGACGAGAGCGCGGACGGTGAGATCAGGAGCGGCCGCGTCGTCAGGCGCCGCCACGCGGAGCTCGCTCACGCGCAGCCTGGCGGCGGGGCTGACCTGCGGGGAGAAGACCTCGCCCTCGCCCTGCGCCCTGGCCGGGGCGCCGGCGAGGACGATGCCGGCGACGATCGCGACCGCCACGACCATGCGCGGCAGTGACGCGGTCGGGGAAGCAACCGCGTCCAATCTCACCCTGTCGTGTCGGGCTGCGACCGCCCGCCGCGGACGCCGGACGCGGAGCCGTCCGCCTGCGCCGGCGGGTGACGGCGTTGGACCTTCTTCACGAGGTTGCGCTCGTTGCGGTGGGCGAGGCGCACGAGGGCGATGTCGACCGGCACCCACTCGACCGACTCCGCCTCGTCGTCACGCCGCCCCGGTGGCTCCCCGTTCGTCTCCATGAGGAAGTAGTGCACGAACTTGTGGTAGCGGACACGATCGGGACGCCAGACGAACCAGTAGTCGATGATGCCCAGCTCGTCACGGATCCGGGTCGTGTACCCGGTCTCCTCGCGCACCTCCCGTAACGCCGTCTCCTCCAGGGTCTCGCCCTCCTCGATGCGGCCCTTCGGCAGCGTCCACTGCGGCTTCCCGGCCGCGTTGCGCCGCGCGATGAGCAGGACCCACCGTTGCGCGTCCGAACGATCCTCGACGACGACTCCCCCCGCCGAGGTAGCGCGCTTCGTCGGGAAAGGGGCCATGAAGCAAGCCTAGCGGTAGCGTCCTCTGCCCTCTCCCCGGGAGCGAGGGTGCGGGCGCTCGTCCAGCGGGTCTCCCACGCGTCGGTCACCGTCGACGGCGCCGTCGTCGGCGAGATCGGTCGCGGACTCCTCGCCCTCGTCGGAGTGACCCACGACGACGACGAGGACACGGCGGTGCGGCTCGCGGAAAAGGTCCTCAACCTCAGGATCTTCGCTGACGAGGAAGGCGTGATGAACCGGTCCGCCCGGGAGACGAACGGGGAGGTGCTCGCCGTGAGCCAGTTCACGCTCTACGGCGACACGAGCCGCGGCCGGCGGCCGTCGTGGATCGCCGCGGCGCCGCCGGAGGTCGCCGAGCCGCTCGTCGAACGGTTCGCCACCGCGCTGCGAGAGGCGGGTGTGACGGTCGCGGAGGGACGCTTCGGCGCGCACATGGAGGTGAGACTCGTCAACGACGGCCCGGTTACGCTCCTCGTCGAGCTCTAGGCGGAGGCTCATGGAGATCACGGACTACGTCGCGCAGCTGGTGGAGAAGAACGGCTCCGACATCCACCTGAAGGCGGGCGGGCCCGCCTTCGTGCGCATCGACGGCGACCTCGTGCCGCTTGCGGCGATGCCGCCCCTCTCGCAGGAGGACACGGAGCGCTTCGCCTTCTCGATCATGGACGACCGGCTCGCTGCGACCTTCACCGAGACGAACGAGGCCGACTTCGCCCTTTCCGAGCCGGGGGTGGGACGGTTCCGTGTGAACATCTTCCGCCAGCGCGGCACGGTCGGGATCGTCATGCGCCGCGTCCTGCCCGGCGCTCCCGACTTCGAGTCCCTCGGCCTTCCCCCGGCCGTGCGGAAGCTCGCCGAGGAGCACCGCGGTCTCGTCCTCGTCACCGGCCCGGCAGGTTCAGGGAAGACGACGACCACGGCGGCCATGATCGGTCACGTCAACCGGACCCGTCGCTGCCACATCGTGACGATCGAAGACCCGATCGAGGTGCTTCACCTCGATGACCGTGCCATCGTCGACCAGCGCGAGGTCGGCGTCGACACGTCGGGCTTCGCGACGGCGCTCCGGGCGGTCGCGCGGCAGGACCCCGACGTCATCTTCATCGGGGAGATGCGCGACGAGGAGACCGTGCAGGCCGCGCTCTCGTCGGCCGAGACCGGTCACCTCGTGATCTCGACGCTGCACACCACCGACGCCCGTGAGACCGTCAACCGCGTGATCGACTTCTTCCCGCCGCACCAGCAGCCCCAGGTGCGCCACGTGCTCTCGCAGGTGCTGAAGGGGGTCGTGTCGCAGCGTCTGGTCCCGCACGCGTCGGGCGACGGCAGGGCCGCGGCGGTCGAGGTGCTGGTGATGACCTCGCGCATCGCGGACTTCGTCGCGGATCCGGACCAGACGAACCTCATCACGGACGCGATCGCCGAGGGCGAGTACTACGGCATGCAGTCCTTCGACCAGCACCTGCTCGAGCTCTTCCGGAAGGGCGAGATCGCGCTCGGCGACGCGCTGGCGGCGTCGACGTCGCCGCACGACCTGCGGGTGGCGATCCGTGCCGCGGGCCTCGCGGGCTAGGGGTTCGGGGGACTCAAGAGTTCGAGCGTCCTCTCGGAGCTTCTCCTTGGGCGCGGGGCGTGGTCCCCCACTCATGTGGGCTAGCCTGAGGGGCCCCATCCCACCTGAGATCCCTCCATTGGCTGCGGACGACGACGCCCTGGACGAGCAGCAGGCGGCCCAACTCGGGCGCCTGCTGGAGGTGCACGTCGAGGCGCGGGAGCTCGGCGAGCGCTTCGCCGCCGCGTCGCACGAGCTCTATCTCGTGGGCGGCACGGTCCGCGACGCCCTCCTGTCGGCGGAGGCCCGTCCCGACCTCGACTTCGCCACCTCCGCCCTTCCGGCGCAGACGGAGGAGATCCTCCGCGGGTGGGCGGACCACGTGTGGGACATCGGGGCCCGCTTCGGAACCATCTCGGCGCAGAAGGACGGCCGCCTCGTCGAGGTCACCACCTACCGGTCCGACCAGTACACGCCAGGGTCACGGCATCCGGAGGTCACGTTCGGCGACAGCATCGAGGGCGACCTCGCCCGCCGCGACTTCACCGTGAACGCGATGGCCGTCCGGGTGCCCGACTTCCGCTTCGTCGATCCGAGCGGAGGCCTCCAGGATCTCGCCAAGGGGCTGCTCCGGACCCCGATCGAACCGGCGGAGAGCTTCGCCGCCGACCCCCTGCGGATCATGCGGCTCGCACGCTTCGCCGCGGTCCTCGACGCCGACCCCGACCCGGCCACCGAAGCGGCGGCGAGCGCGATGGCCGAGTCGATCCGGGCCGTCTCGGCCGAACGGGTCCGCGATGAGCTGAACAAGCTGGTGGTCGGCGTCGCCGCCGCGAAGGGACTCGACGTCCTGATCCGGACAGGCGTCGCGGCCCAGGTCGTCCCCGAGGTCGCCGCCCTCCCCGCGTGCGTCGACCCCGAGCAGCGGCACAAGGACGTCTACGCGCACACCCTCGCGGTGGTCGCGAACTGCGAACCCGAGCCGATCCTCCGCCTCGCCGCGCTGTTCCACGACGTCGGCAAGCCGGACACGCGCCGCATCCACCGCGACCGCACCGTGACGTTCCACCACCACGAGGCGGTCGGCGCGCGGCTGACCAGGGAACGGATGCGCGCGCTCCGGTACGACAAGCAGACGGTCGACGACGTGACCGACCTCGTCTTCATGCACCTCCGTTTCCACACCTACAGGATGGGGTGGACGGACTCGGCGGTGCGCCGCTACGTCCGCGACGCCGGTCACCTGCTCGATCGCCTGAACGAGCTCACCCGAGCGGACGTCACGACCGCGAATCCGAGCAAGGCGCAGCGGATCCGCCGCCGCATGGACGAGCTCGAGGAGCGCATCACGGAGCTCCGCGAACAGGAGGAGCTCGAGGCGATGCGGCCCGCCATCGACGGCAACCAGATCATGGCCCACCTCGGGATCGATCCGGGACCGCTCGTCGGGGAGGCGTGGAACCACCTCCTCGAGCTCCGCATCGAGCACGGTCCGATGAGCGAGGAGGACGCCCTCGCGGCGCTCGACGAGTGGTGGCGGGAGCGAGCGCCGGAGGTCAGCTGAGCAGCGTCGGTCGCGGCCAGACCCGGCCCACGACGCGTCCGGTGACGAGATCGGCCCGGACCGGCCCGTAGTGGCGCGAGTCGGTCGACGCGGCCGCGGCGTCCCCGCGGACGGCGAGGTGGCCCACCGGCACGATCCGGACGTCACCGCCGAGATCGGCTGGCTCGCCGGCGCCGGCGACCACGCGCTTGACCGTCTCCCGCGCCGGCTCGCGTGGATCGCGGACGACGACGACGCTGCCGATCCGCGGTTGCACGACCGTGCCCGGGAGGACGACGATGAGGTCGCCGATGTCGAGGGTGGGCCGCATGCTCGGTCCCTCGACCCGGCGGAGCAGTCGACCGACGCCGAGGAGCAGAAGCCATCCCGCGAACACCGCGACGACCGAGCGACGCAGACGTCGCGGCGTCCGCGCGCGTCCGCTCGTCCGGGCTCGGGTTGCGGGGGCCATGGGCGGCTCCGTTAGGGTCGGCTCGCGGTCACGATCGTCACACATCTTCCCGAGAGGAGCGACCGATGCGCTTGCTCGACCAGTTGAACCCCTTCCGCGTGCGCACCGTCCACGCGCACTGCGACATCCCCTGCGGCATCTACGACCCCGAGCAGGCCCGGATCGAGGCCGAGTCGTGCCTGAAGATCATCCAGAAGTACCACGAGTCGGACGATCCGATCTTCCGTGACCGGTGCATCCAGGTGAAGGAGGAGCGGGGCAGTCTCGCGAAGGAGCACATCGCGGTGCTCTGGACCGACTGGTACAAGCCCGGGACACACGGCGAGGAGCTCCACGACCTCTTCAGCCGGGCGGTGAAGACCGCCTCGGAGGTGAAGCGCTCGATGAGCGAGAGCAAGGCACAGGAGCTGCTTTCGCTGATCGACGAGATCGACGAGCTCTGGAAGAAGAACAACGGGCCGTCGGAGACTCGCGTGAGCGGCCGCCCGGGCTAGCTCGTCGAGCGGCGCAGACGGAGCCCGACCGCGACGAACCAGAGCCCGAGCACGCTCCAGGCGGGGGCGCCGGTCGTGGGCAGTGTGGCCTCCGCGACCGACGCCTCGCTGGCGGCGACCGCCTTGCCGCCCACGAGGCTGCCGGTGGTGAACGTGATGCCCGCGTCGGCGAAGTCCCCGCCGCCGTAGAGGAAGCGCATGTCGGAGGTGTAGAACCCGCTGAAACGCATCTGGACGCGCAGCGCGTAGCCGGCGGGGACCTGGGTCACCGGGATCTCGACGACGTACTCGCCCCGCTCGGGCGTCGGGCCGACGACGGCCCGCGGTTCGGCGTCGCCGCCGCCGATCGCGATGACGTCGCCGTCCGGACCGACGGCGGCGATGTCATAGGCGAGCACGGACGCGAACGCGACGCTCCAGGCGGGCTGGAACTGCTCGGCGAGGTAGGTGACCATCGTCCCGGGGCCGCCGAACGTCGTGTCCTTGGGGAGCGGGTCGGAGACGAACTCGACCGGGATGCCCGCCGCGTAGTTCCACGCGTAGCCCGCGAAGCCCGCGCGACACTCCTCCTCGGTCGGCGGGGTGGTCGACATCCCCCCGCTCGCGACGCCCTGGTCCATCGGGCAGCCCTCGGGCGCCGTGAGTCCCGAGGGGTCGTTGGTCGCGGTGAAGGCGAGGGCCATCTCGCCCTGGGGCTTGAAGCTGGGTCCGGTCTTCGCCGCCTTCTGCGGCTGGAGCTGTGCGACCGCGAGCGAGACGCGCGGGCTGTGGAGGACGCCCTCCTGCTGGCCGAAGTCGCCGCTGATCCGGAGCGTCCACTCGCCGAAAGCGACGTCCTGGCCCTTCAGGTCGGCCATCAGCCAGGAGTGCCCCGAGCTCCCCGACGCCTCGTACTCGGCCTCGACCTCGTTGCCGTCGGCGTCGAGGAGGGTGAGGCTCCACTCGTTCAGGAGGTTGATGCCGACGATGCCGAGATCCGCCCCGAACGAGGAGGTGACGCGAAGTGCCTTCGTAGAGGACTCGACCGGGAAGCTGAACTCGTGCGTCTCGAGCCCGAACGCGGTCGCGGGCAGGGCGTCGAACCAGAACTGGTCGGTGACCAGGACACGGTGGGTGCGGGCGGACTGGACCTCGCGATCGCGGCGCTTCTGGAGCTTGGCGAGCTCCTTGCCCGGACGCTTGCTCGACGCCAGCTCGAGCGCGAGCTCCACCGCGCCGGGTGCGTCGACGAAGCCGTAGCCGGAGCGCCAGAACGGCGAGCCGTCACGCAGCGGAACCGACGTGACCTGCATGACCGTGCGGACCTGGTCGGGGGTGAGATCGGGGTTCGCCTGCTTCACGAGTGCGGCGAGCCCGGCCACGTGCGGCGTGGCCATGGACGTGCCCGAGATCGTTGCGGTGCCACCCGGCGGCGCCGGCGCGAGGATCCCGACACCGGTCGGGGTGCCGGTCGAGCGGATGTTCGAACCCGGTGCGGAGACGTCCGGGTGGTAGAGGCCGATGCGGTCGCCGGTGAAGCGCAAGTGGTTGTCCTCCGGCAGCGGCACCGGCATCGAGTTGTCGAACATGAGCCCACCGGAGCTGAAGCTCGAGCGCTCCGCCGACAGCGTCGTCGAGCCGACGGACACGATCCACGGCGCCACCGACCACGGGTTGATCTGCATCTCGTCGTCGGAGTTGCCGGCCGCGAACACGTTGAGGATGCCGGCCTCGGTCACGGCCTGCGTCGCGAGGTTGATCGGGTGGAGCGGGTCGAACGGGCGGTAGCTCGAGCCCCAGGAGTTGTTCGTGACGTGGATGTTCCACTCGTCCTTCATCTCGATGACGTGGTCGAACGTCGCGATGATCTCGAAGATGAAGAGCAGGTCGCCGGTGCTGTAGCCGATGAGCTCGGCTCCGGGGGCGACACCGAGGACCTTCGGGTCGAGGTCACTGGATCCGTCGGCGGCGACGATGCCGGCGACGTGGGTGCCGTGCCCGGACGTGTGGTCGGAGTTGTTGTACGGGCCCTGGTCCACGGGGACGACGAAGGACGCATGGTCCTCGTACTCGGTCACGTACTCCGAGCCGACCATCTTCACGTTGTGGGTGACGCGGTTCTCGAGGTCGGGGTGCGTGGCGTCGATACCGGTGTCGATGATCGCGACGCCGACGCCGGTCCCGTCGATGCCGAGCTTCTCCCAGACCTGCGGCGCGTTGATCGCTCCGGCGGACTCCGCGTCGAGGTACTCGAGCTGCTCGTCGGGGTAGACGTCGAACGCGAAGCCACGCCCGACCGCCTCGATCATGGCCGCCTTTGCCCCGCCGACGATCGCGAGCGGGAGGTGCTCCATCGCCTGCACGCGCAGGCCGACGCGCTCGAGGTTGGCGACATCGTCGGCGGTCGGCGCGCGACCGGGATAGGTCGCGATGCCGATCGTCGGGTCGGCGGTGTCAAGGGCGCGGAGGGCGGCAACGCCCCGCTTCGCGACGCCCACAGGGGGGTCGCTGCCCTCGGACGCGAACGCCGCCAGCGGCAGAACGAGTACGACGGCGCTGATCACGGCGACGAGCAGGGAGAGCTTCGAGCGGTGCGTCATCTGCTGGCTCCGGCGGAGGGTCACGGTGAGGGTTCGACGGGCCACGCGGCGTCCCCTGCCGCGTCGGGTCAGTCCCCGTCGAGGATCTCGGACACGAACGCCTCGAGCGGGCCACGATGGCTGCCCGGCCAGTACAGGCGCTCGCAGTCGCGGCAGCGCACGAACTCGTCGTGATCCCGTCTCGTCCCGGGCTGGAGGCGGTGCTCGATGGCCGCCTTGGCCACCTCCTCGAGGAGGCCGTTGCAGCGCAGGCAGCGGCTGAAGGGGCTCGCCTCGCGCGCGAGGTCGAAGCGCTGCGCGACCTCGACCGCCTGCTCATCGGGGTCGGTGGTGCGGACGAGGCAGCCATGGGTCACGGCGGCGCGCATGAGCAGGCGACGATCCCGCGTGAGCAGCCAGCGCGCGTCGTCCGCCGCGATCTCGACGAGTTCGTCGTCCTCGAGGTCGTTGCGGTAGCGGGTGTCGAAGCCGAGCAGACGGAGGCGCTCGGCGAGACGGCCGAGATGAACGTCGCACACGAACCGGGCGGGCCGCGGCGCGGGATCGAGCGGAGCCGGGTCCGACATCGAGCCGGACGGCCAGACCGCGACCTCCGCCTCGTCGCTGAGGAGCGCGTCGAAGCCGACGTCGTCGCCGCCGACCCGGATGCGGCCGATCTCGGTGTGCGGCACGCCGACCGACTCGACCGCGTCCTTCACCGAGCGCGGCTCACCGAGCTCGATGACGCGCTCCGCCCCGCCGGCGAGGCGTGCGAGCCGCCCCTCGAACCGCAGCCGAAGCATGGGTGCGGCTAGAAGCTCTCGGTCTCCAGCTCCGGGAGGGCCTCCCCGAGCTCGGCGGCGAGTTCGCGCTCGTCGACCGGCCCGGTGACGAACTCCTCGACCATCAGGCGCGCGACCTCGTCGCGGTACTGGACCGGCGGTGACTTCATGAAGTAGGCGGACGCCGAGAGCACCGGACCGCCGATGCCCCGGTCCTTCGCGATCTTCGCGCAGCGCAGCGCGTCGATCACGACCCCGGCCGAGTTCGGCGAGTCCCACACCTCGAGCTTCAGCTCCGCCGTGAGCGGCACGTCGCCGAAGGCGCGGCCCTCCATGCGGATGTACGCCCACTTGCGGTCCTCGAGCCACGGGACGTGGTCGGACGGCCCGATGTGGATCGAGCCCTTCGGCAGCTCGTAGCTGAGCTGGCTCGTGACCGACTGCGTCTTCGACACCTTCTTCGACTCGAGTCGCTCGCGCTCGAGCATGTTCATGAAGTCCATGTTGCCGCCGAAGTTGAGCTGGTAGGTGCGGTCGACGGTCACACCGCGGTCCTCGAAGAGCTTGGTGAGGAGGCGGTGGGTGATGGTCGCCCCGACCTGGCTCTTCACGTCGTCGCCCACGATCGGGACCCCCGCGTCGGCGAACCGCTGCGCCCACTCCTGGTCCGACGCGATGAAGACCGGCAGACAGTTCACGAACGCCACCCGGGCTTCGAGGGCCTGCTCGGCGTAGTAGCGGGCGGCCTCCTCCGACCCGACCGGCAGGTACGAGACGAGCACGTCCGCGCCCGTCTCACGGAGGGCCTGCGCGACGTCGACCGGCTCGTCGGGCGACTCCTCGACGGTGTCGCGGTAGTAGCGACCGAGTCCGTCCAGCGTCGGCCCGCGCAGCACGGTCACGCCGGTCGGCGGAACCTCGGCGAACTGGATGGTGTTGTTGGGCGGTGCGACGATCGCCTCCGACAGGTCGCGGCCGACCTTCTTCGCGTCCACGTCGAATGCGGCGACGAAGCGGACGTCGCCGACGTGGTAGCCGCCGAGCTCGACGTGCGTGAGGCCGGGGACCGAGGCGTCAGACGGGACCTCGCGGTAGTAGTGGACTCCCTGCACGAGCGAGCTCGCGCAGTTGCCCACCCCGACGATCGCGACGCGGATCTCGCGATCGCTCGGGTGTGAAACGCTTCGGTCGGTCATGTCGTCGGCCTCTCAGTCCTTGGTGCGGGCCGTGGCCCGCTCGCCCGTGGGGCGGTGGTCGTCGGTCCGGCCGTCCGAGGACGGCTCCCCTGGCTCGTCCCCGCGGCCTTCGATGGTCCGTCGCTCGGTGGCGATGAGCTCGTCCAGCCACTCGATGTCCGAGGCGGTCGCGTCCATCCCGTGCCGCATGAGCGACAGCGTGTAGGTGTCGATCCGCTCGGCGTCCTCCCGGAGGGACCCGCGGAGATCCTCGAGCTTCTCGCGCAGGTACGTGCGCCTCCGCTCGAGGAGCCGCAGGCGGATCTCGGGCTTGACGTAGCGGAAGAAGGCGAAGCGGAGGGGGAACTTGTCCTCCTCCCATGCGGTCGCCGCCCGGTCCTCGATGAGCTCGAGGAACTCCTGGCGGCCCACGTCGGTGATGCGGTAGACGTTCTTGCGCCGGCTCGTCCCCTCCGCGTCGAAGACCGGCTCGATCGCACCCCGCCGCTTCAGCTCCTTCAGCGTCGGGTACAGCGAGCCGTAGGACACCTGCCAGAAATGGCCGAGCTTCCGCGTGAGCTGTTGCTTCAGCTCGTAGCCGTGCATGGCCTTCTCCTGGAGGAGACCGAGGATGGCCAGCTCGAGCATGGGAGGGTTCCTGCGTCTTCGTCGTCGGGAGGTGGGGCGCGTCGCCCCATATGTATCGCAACGATACATCGCCACGATACGTTCGCGCCACCCTCATTCGGGGGACTGCGTTCCGCGCGGCCTACGGGAGACTCGTGTGGCCGCGCTCCACTTCCTGAGTCCCCCGAACCCCCGGCTCCTTGTTCCCGGTCACGATGCAGGACGAGTGGCGCGCGACCGGCGTACCCTTGTGCTCCCACGGAAGGAGGCCGGGACGATCGAGGCGCGTTCCTCTCGCGGACACCGCTCGCGGCGCGGACGGATCGACTACCGCATGGCGCGTCGTGCGCTCCTGCGCGAGGTCGAGACCGGGCTCCGCTCCCCCCGGGACGTCTGCGACGCGCATCCCGACCTCGTCCGCGCCGGACGCAACATCGGCGAGCAGACCCAGGACGAGTGCCCCATCTGCCAGGCGTCCGAGCTGCGCCTCGTCAGCTACGTCTTCGGGAAGAAGGGCAAGAGCGCCTCGGGTCGGGTGGCCGACCGCACGAGTCTCCCCGCGCTGTGCGAGCGCTACGGCGACGTCAACGTCTACACGGTGGAGGTCTGCACGGACTGCGCCTGGCACCACCTGCGCGAGTCCTTCTGGTTCGGCCGCGAGGCAGGCTGAGCTCCGCCAGTAGCCTCGCGGGCGTGAGCGACTCAAGCAGCGATAGCGGTAGTCGCCAGATGGTGTCCCAACCCAGCAGCGGTCGTCCCCGGGCGTGGTCGCTCCTCTCCCGACCGGGCTCCGTCGCACCCTGGGGCGCGGCGGCCGTCCTCGTCGTCACGATCTCGTTGGCGTACTGGGGCAAGGCCGTCTGTCTCGACGGCGAGACCGGGTTCTGGGGGCTGAACCGCTACTGCTACTCGGACGTGCGTGTCCTCTGGAGCTTCCGCGGCTTCGACGTGGACGCGGTCCCCTACACGCCGCCGCCTCCTGGCTACGTCTCGGACTACGTCACCGAGTACCCGCCGGGCCTTGCATTCCCGGCATGGCTCATCGGCGTCCTGACCGAGACCCGGGAGGGCTTCTTCAACCTCACCGCACTCACCTTCGCCGCCGCCGCCTTCGTGACCCTGCGCCGGCTGGACGCCGCACTCGTCGCGCTCGGGCGTTCGCGGTGGCGGCTCCTCGGCTTCGCGCTCTCCCCCGGCCTCGTCCTGTTCGGCATGCAGAACTGGGACCTCTGGGCGGTGGTCCTCGTCGCAGGCGGGCTGGCGGCGGCGGCGACCCGCCGGCCCTACGAGGCGGCGATGTGGTTCGGGCTCGGCGCCGCCGTGAAGTGGTGGCCGGCGCTCCTCCTGATGACCCTCGTCGTCGGGCCGTGGCGCCCGATGCCCCCTGCCGGGCGGGAGCGGGGGACGTCGTGGCTCCGCCCCTGGGCCGGCGCTGCCGACCTCCGGCCTGCCGGACTCGGCGTCGGCGTGTGGGCGGCGCTGCAGGTACCCGCCGTCCTGATCAGCCCGGGCGGGTGGTGGGACTCGATCGGGTTCCATCTCCGCAGGCAGGCCAACCTCGACTCCACCGTGTCGGCGATCGGGTCGTTCGGCAGCCGTCGTTTCCCGTCGTCGTTCTGGTCGGACTGGTACGCGGAGGTGTCGACGGTCGTCACGCTCGGCCTCCTCCTCGGCGGCATCGCGCTGGTCGCGTGGCTGCTCCACCGTGGCCGCCTCGAGCCCGCGAACGCCGCGCTCGCGCTCGTCGCGCTCTTCCTCCTGACCGGCAAGGTCTTCTCGCCGCAGTTCGTCGTCTGGCTGCTGCCGGTCGCGGTCCTGGCGTCGGTCTCGTGGACACCGGTCCTCGCGGTCGAGGCGACGAACGCCTCGGTGTGGTTCCTCTACGGTCCGTGGATGGCGAACGCCTCCGAGCCCGAGTGGGGCGGCTTCCTCGACGCCTCCCAGGGGATGTCGATCGTCCGCACCCTCGCGGTCGCCTGGCTCGTCGCCGCGGCCCTCGTCGGCACCCGCTGGCAGTCGGTTCCGCGGCTACCGGGGGTTGAACAGGCCGACGAGCACCATGCCGAGACCGCCGACCGCTGACAGGAGGCGCAGGCCGCCGGGGCCCGCCCAGACGGCGACGAGCAGCAGGATGAGCCCGATCGCGATGAGCGCCGGCCCGAGCGCTCTGGCCTCGTCCGCCGCGCGGTCGTCCTCCCGCGCAGAGACCCGCAGGCGTCCGTCGCGGTCGACCCACGTGCTCTCCGGCGGGTCGGACCACCCTGGATAGGTCACATCCATGCGTCGCAGCTCGCCGGCGAGGTCCGGTTCGAGATCGGCGACGATCGCCGGCCACGTCGCCACGAGCTCCGCACGCAGGGGTTCGCGGCCGGACGCGGCGACACGGATCTCGGTCCCGTCGTCGACCGGCACGGGACGCGCGTCGAAGCCGCGATGGCGGGCGAGCTGGAGGACGACGGGCGCGACGCCGGGATGGAAGATCCCGAGCGGCAGCTCGGGCGGGCCACCGGAGCCGTCGAGCGGGGTCCCGCACTCGACGCAGCGCAGCGGTGGATCGCCCGCGTACTCGTCACCACAGGTCGGGCAGCGCACGCCGCGGATGCTATTGGTGGCTACCGTGGTCGGCCGCCTCGACAAACGGGCGGGCGTGACCGACCGCATCTACTCCACCGAGCAGTACGCGCGCGAGACCGCGGCGGCCGTCGTCGACGTCGACACCGACGACGGCCGCGTCCTCCTCGATCGGACGGTCTTCTACCCGGGCGGCGGCGGCCAGCCACACGACATCGGCACGCTCTGGATCGGCGACGAGCGCCTCGAGGTCGTCCGAGTCGCCGACGACGGGCGCGGGGTGTGGCACTGGGTCGAGGGCGGCCTCCCACCGGTCGGCACCGAGCTGCGTGCCGCGGTGGACTGGGACCGGCGCTACCGCCTGATGCGCACCCACACCGCGATGCACTCGCTGTGCGGCGTGGTCTGGGACCGCTTCCAGAGCCCCGTCACCGGAGGCAACATGCAGCCCGGCGAGGGTCGGCTCGACTTCGACCTCCCCGACTGGGATCCCGAGGAGCGCGAACCCCTCGAGGAGGAGCTGAACCGACAGATCGCCGCGGCGCGGCCGGTAGAGATCGGCTTCCTCCCTCGTGAGGAGGCCGACCAGGACCCGTCGCTCATCCGCACCAAGGTGTCGCTGCTTCCGCCCGAGCTCAGGACCGTGCGGATCGTCGACATCGTCGGGCTCGACCGTCAGGCCGACGGCGGCACGCACGTCGCCTCGACCAGCGAGGTCGGGCGCGTGCGCATCACGAAGGTGGACTCCAAGGGCAAGGGCTTCCGCCGCATCCGCGTCGCCCTCGAGGACGCGGCGGCCTCGTAGGCGTGGACGGCGCGGTGAGCTCCGGGCTCGAGCCGCTCGGCCCGAAGCGCGAGCTCTTCGACATACCCGACGACGTCGCCTACCTGAACGCCGCCTACATGGCGCCGGCCCTGCGCGAGGTGGCCGAGGCAGGGCGCTAGAGCGTCCGCGGCACCTCGATCCGCGTGTCACCCCACGTCTGGACCACCGACGCCGACGTCGACCGTCTCCTCGACGTCCTCTCCTCCGTCCTTCGCTGAGCGAGCGCGGTCGACGGCATCGGGACCGTCGAGAGGCACCAGCTAGCGCTAGCTAGGCGTAGAGGGCTTCGATCTCGTCGTGGTACCTGTCGTGGACGACGCGGCGCTTCAGCTTCATCGTCGGCGTGAGCTCCTCGCTCTCCGCCGTCCACTCCGTCGGCAGGAGCTTCCACTTCTTCACCTGCTCGACCCGAGCGAGCTTCTCGTTCGCCCGGTCGACCGCACGCCCGATCTCCTCGAGCACGCGGGGGTCGTCCGCGAGCGCGGCCACGTCGGCGACGTCGATGCCGCGCTGCTGCGCCCAGGTCGGGGCGACCTCGCCGTCGAGGACGAGGAGCGCGACGACGAACGGTTTCTGATCGCCGAACGCGAGGGCCTGGCTGACGAGGGGGTGCTCCTTCAGGAGGGCCTCGATGTTCGCGGGTGAGAGGTTCTTTCCACCCGCGGTGATGATGAGCTCCTTCTTGCGGTCGACGATCTTGATGTAGCCGTCGGCATCGATCTCGCCGACGTCGCCGGTGTGGAGCCAACCGTCCTCGTCGATGAGCTCGGCGGTCGCCTCCGGGCGGTTCCAGTAGCCGGGGGTGACGATCGGCCCGCGGACGAGGATCTCCCCGTCCTCCTCCGCGATCTCGACCTCGACACCGGGCAGCGCAGTGCCGACCGTGCCGAGCCGGATCGCGTCCTTCGGGTTGCACGTGGCGGCGCCGGTCAGCTCGGTCATCCCCCAGATCTCGATGAGCGGGAGGCCGATGGCGGCGAAGAACAGCGCCACGTCGGGTGGCAGCGGCGCGGTCGAGGTGACCGCGAACTCGCAGCGGTCCATGCCGATGCCGTGGCGGATCTTCGACAGCACGAGCCTGTCGAGGAGCGCGTGCTCGGCGCGGAGGAGGAGCGACGGCTGCTTGCCGCGCTGCTGGAGCTTCACGACCGCGGTCCCGACCTCGATCGCGCGCTCGGCGAGCCGGCGCTTCGTGTCGCTCTCCTCCGCCTCGACCTTCGCGGTGATGCCCGCCTTCACCTTCTCCCACACGCGCGGGACACCGACGAAGATCGCCGGCCGTGCCTCGGTCACGTACTCGAGGACCTGCTTCGGGTCGGGGCAGAAGTAGGCGTGGGCGACCTTCTTCAGCGCGTTGTAGATCGACAGCTCACGCTCCGCGATGTGCGCGAGCGGGAGGTACGACACGAAGGTGGTGAAGTTCTCGATGTCGGCGATCCGGTCGAGCGACTCCGCCTCGAAGAGCACGTTGTGGTGGGTGATCGGCACGCCCTTCGGCGGCCCGGTGGTCCCCGACGTGTAGATGAGCGTGACGACGTCCTCGGGCTCGACCTGGCGCCAGAGCTCGTCGAAGCGGTCGGGGTGGTCGTGGCGTGCGCTGTTGCCCTTCGACTTCAGCGCCCCCCATGACAGGACGTCCTCGAACTCGTCGGCGTGCTCCCACAGGACGAAGTGCTCGACGAAGGGGATCTCGTCGCGGATGTCGAGCCACCGCTTCATGTAGTCGCGGTTCTCGAGGATGACGACCTTCGGCTTGCAGTTGGTCGCGACGTAGGCGAGCTGGTCGGGGGCGAGCGTCTGATAGAAGGTCGTGGTCGTCGCGCCCACATGGACCGCGCCCTGGTCGGCGAGGACGTGCTCGCGACGGTTCGCCCCCATGATCGCGACGACGTCACCGCGCTCGGCCCCGAGCTCGGCGAGCCCGACGGCGACGTCTGCCACCTGCTGGCGGTAGTCGCGCCAGGTCTTCGTGTGCCAGACGCCGTCCTCCTTCCAGGACAGCGCCGGCTTCTCGCCGTGCTGCTCCGCGTTGCGACGCAGGAGGTCGCAGATCGTCTGTCCGCTGATGAGACGCTCGATGTCCTCACGGACCTGGAGGACCGAGTGCTCCGCCATCTCCAACCTCCCCACGCCGGTGCGCGCAGCCTACGTGTGTGCGCACCGGGGCTCCACCCCCACTCGTGAGGCTTCCGGTCGGGGGGCTGCGTCTCGCGCCGCTCCGAGAGACTTGGACGGCGACGCTCGACTTCTTGAGTCCCCCGAACCCCCTCGCCGTGCCGCTACCGTCGCAGGCCATGAGCGACCAAGGCAGCGTGAACGCCCTCGATCTCCTCACCGAGCGGGGATTCATCGCGGACGTCACCGACCGGGACGGCCTCCGCGACCTGTTCGAGCGCGAGCGGGTGACCGCCTACGTCGGCTTCGACCCGACGGCCGCGTCGCTCCATGCGGGGAACCTCGTCGGGATCATGGCGCTCGCGTGGCTGCAGCGGGCCGGCCACCGGCCGATCGCGCTCGTCGGAGGGGCAACCGGGCGCATCGGCGACCCGTCGTTTCGGGACGAGGAGCGCGCTCTCCTCCCCGAGGACGTGATCACCGGCTACGTCGCGAGGATCCGCGAGCAGCTCGGCCGCTTCCTCGACCTGTCCGGCGCGGACCGCGGGATGCTCGTCGACAACTACACCTGGACCGCCGACCTGCGCCTGCTCGACTTCCTGCGCGACGTCGGCAAGCACTTCTCCGTGAACCAGATGATCGCGCGGGAGTCGGTGAAGCGGCGCCTCGAGTCCCGTGAGCAGGGGATCAGCTACACCGAGTTCAGCTACCAGCTGCTCCAGGCCTTCGACTTCTCCGAGCTCTACGCGACCGCCGGCTGCCGCCTCCAGGGCGGCGGCACCGACCAGTGGGGCAACATCGTCGCTGGCGTCGACCTCACCCGTCGGCTCCAGGGTGCGGAGGTGTTCGGGGTCGTGTGGCCGCTGGTCGAGGGCAGCGACGGGAAGAAGTTCTCGAAGACCGCGGGCAACGCCCCGATGCTCGACGGCGAGCTCACCTCGCCGTACGCCTACTACCAGTGGTGGCTGAACACCGACGACCGTGACATCGGGCGCTTCCTGCGTCTGTTCACCTTCCTGCCCCTCGCAGAGATCGACGAGATCGTGGCGAAGCACGAGGACGACCCCGCGGCCCGTTTCGGCCAGCGGCGGCTCGCCGAGGAGGCGACCCGGATCTGCCACGGCGACGACGCGCTCGGCGGCGCCCGGCGCGCGACCGCGGTGCTGTTCGGCAGCGAGCGGTTCGAGGGACTCGACGATCGGACCCTGGAGGATGCATTCGAGGCCGCCCCGTCGGTCGACCTGCCACGTTCGCGCCTCGAGGAGGGGATCGGACTGCTGGAGCTCCTCGTTGCCTCGGGGGCGTCGTCGTCGAACTCCGACGCCCGCCGCCTCGTCGAGCAGGGCGGGGTGCGCGTGAACAACGTCCGCGTCGACGACCCCAAGCGGGTCATCGGGCCCGATGATCTTGCCAGCCGGTCCCTGCTCGTGCTCCGCGTGGGCAGGAGGCGTTACCACCTCGCCCGCTTCACATGAGCGGGTCGCCGCGCTCCATCGACGGACCGGGATCGCGGTGACAGCCTCGGTCGGCCGCTGGAGCCCGCCCCCCGCGCCGGAACTGTCCGGTCCGTACACACCAAACGTCCGTCTCGACGACGCGGAGCTGTGGGAGCTGCCCGACGGGCACGGTCCGGAGGACGTGGCGATCGACGCCGACGGGAGCGTCTACACCGGGCTCGACGACGGCCGCATCCTCCGCTTCCCCCCCGACGGCGGGCCACCGGCGGCTGTCGCCGACGTCGGCGGCCGACCCCTGGGCCTCGAGGTCGACGCCGAGGGCCGCCTCGTCTGTGACTCCCGGGACGGACGGCTGCTGCGCGTCGACCCCGTCTCGGGTGCGACGGAGACCCTGGTCGAGGAGGTGGAGGGGCGTCACCTCGCCTTCGTGAACAACGCGACGATCGCCGCCGACGGCCGCATCTGCTTCAGCGAGTCGACCGCGAGCCTCCGTCAGGACGACTTCCGCACCGCCTTCGTGTTCCACACCTGCGACGGGAGCGTCTTCGTCCACGACCCCGGACGGGGGAGACGGAGCGGGTGCTGAGCGACCTCTACTTCGCGAACGGGATCGCCCTCTCGCCCGACGGGTCGTACCTCGTCGTCGCCGAGACCGCGCGTTACCAGCGCCGGACACGAGCCCGATCGTCCTCGGCGTCGACGCCGACGGGAACGTCGTCGAGAACCTCCAGGGCTCGGGCGAGTCGCTCCGGTTCGTGACCGGCGCGCGCGAACATGCCGGCTGGCTCTACCTCGGCAGCCTCACCGCCGCGAGGGTCGGGCGCGTACGGCTCTAGGTTCTAGATCGTGGGTCCATGGGCCGAACGGTCGGGGTGCAGGTCGACTGTGACGTCGAGCCGCTCCGCCCCTTCGACGGAGATCGTCGGTCCATGGGCCGAACGGTCGGGGTGCAGGCTCCATCGCAGGGAGTGTTTGGAGGATAACGAGGAGTGATGCCACTCCGACGTCTCGTTCCCCTCCTCGCAGCCGTCGTCCTCACGTCGGCGTTCCAGGCCGAGGCGCTGCCGTCCGAGCCGGTCGCAGAGTCGACGTCCGCGGTGGAGGACGTGGTCTCCGAGGCGGACGACACCGTCACGGACGTCGTCGACGACGTGGTCGGTGACCCGGTGGACCCGGTCGAGGATGTCGTCTCGGATCTCGAGGACGAGGTGGACGAGACGGCCGACGACATCGCTGACACGGTGGACGACGTCGCAGCCGACCTCCTCGGCGACCCGACCGAGGACGATTCGGAGCCGGATCCCAGCCCGAGCCCGACGGGCGACGACGAGCCGTCGCCCTCTCCCTCCCCTTCGCCCGCGCCGACCCCGTCTGCCCCGCGGGCCGACGATCCCGGGCAGGGTCCCGTCGAGACCTCGACCGGCGGGGGCGGGGACGACGACGACGCGGCGGCCGACCAGCCTGGGGCGGGCGGGCCGGAGG
>JBOHEE010000166.1:0-1674 GCA_050700895.1 Nitriliruptorales bacterium
GGGGAGGGGCGGGCGTTCGTCTGCACCCGGTGCGGCGACCGGGTCTCGTGTCCGCACTGCGACACGTCGGTCGCGCTCGACGCGGACGCTCTCTGCGAAGGCTGCGGCTGGCGCGGGAGCACCGCCCGCTGCGCCCGCTGCGGTTCGACGTCGTTCGCGCCGCTCGCCGCAGGGGCGGAACGTCTCGGCGAGGAGCTCTCGCGGACCTTCCCCGGCGTCACGGTGGCCGTACTCGAGGGCTACGCCCAGCAGCCGCCGTCCGCGCCCGCGATCGTCGTCATGACGCGAGGCTCGGCCCTGCTCGATCCGCCGGGACCGGTCGGGGCGGTGGTCCTTCCCGACGTCGAGGGCCAGCTGCGCCGGCCCGCGCTGGACGCCGCCGAGGACACGCTGCGCCTCGCGCTGCGGCTCGCGTCGTGGACCGCAAGGCCCGACGGGGAGACGCGAGCGTCCGGCAGAGAGGTCGTGGTCCAGACGCGCGAGCCGCAGCACCACGCGGTCCGAGCCCTCGTCGGCTGGGACCCCGGCGGTTTCTGGCACGCCGAGGTGGAGCGGCGCAGGGAGCTCCGGTTCCCGCCGGTCGCGCTCGCGGTCCGGTTCGACGTCGGCGACGGCGCCGGCCAGGTCGACCGCGAGCTGCGCGAGGCGCTGCCCGCGGGTGACGAGGTGATGGGCCCACGCGTCGTCGACGGCCGGCACGGCCTGCTCGTGAAGAGCCTCGACCGGACGGCGACGCTCGCCGCCCTCGAGCCGCTGCGACGGGCCTGGAGCGAGGCGGGCTACGACGTTCGCGTCGACGTGGACCCGGTCGAGCTCTGATTGTCGGGGGTCTACGTTCCGCGCAGCCACGAGAGACTTGTCTGGCTGCGCTCCACTTCTTGAGACCCTCGAACCCCCAGATCCCGCCTGCTCGACTTCCTGAGTCCCCCCAAGCCCCTATCCTCCGTGCCCGTGAGCCGCCTCCAGATCCGCCTGTTCGGTGACCCGGTCCTGCGCCAGCAGGCCCGGGACGTCACCGACTTCGACGACCGCCTCCGGCGTCTCGCCGACGACATGCTCGAGACGATGCGGGCCGCCGCCGGGGTCGGGCTGGCCGCGAATCAGGTCGGGGTGCTGAAGCGGCTCTTCACCTGGCAGCTGCCCGACGACGAGAACCCGCGTCACGGCGCGGTCGTGAACCCGGTCGTCGAGGAGCTCTCCGAGGAGATCCAGGAGAGCGAGGAGGGCTGCCTGTCCTTCCCGGGCCTCTACTACCCGGTGGAGCGCCCCCTCCGCGCCCGCGTACGCCACCACGACGTCCACGGCGAGGAGCAGGTGAGCCAGCTGGAGGGCTTCCTCGCGCGGGCCTTCCTGCACGAGACCGACCACCTCAACGGCATCCTCTTCATCGACCACCTCGCCCGCCACGACCGGCGCGAGGCGATGCGGGTCATGCGCGAGGCGCGCGAGGGCGTCGACGGCGAGCCCGCCCGCCGCAGCCTCCTCCTGGGGCGCCGGACGGAGGGCCCCGAACGGGACGGCCCGCCCCGCCTCGCCTGACACGAAGGGACCTGGTCCGGGTGGGAGACCGGAGCGATGGTGGGAGACCGAGCGGAGGCGGGAGGGACCTGAACAGTGAGGATCGCGTTCCTCGGGACCCCGGCGGTCGCGGTGCCGGCTCTCGCCGCCCTGGAC
>JBOHEE010000167.1:0-2147 GCA_050700895.1 Nitriliruptorales bacterium
GTCCTCGACCGTCCTCGTCATCGGGCCGACGGTGTCCATGCTCCACGCCAGCGGGATCACGCCGAAGTTGGACACACGACCGATCGTCGGCCGGAGCCCCACGATGCCGTTCACCGACGACGGTAACCTCACCGATCCGCCCGTGTCGGTGCCGAGCGCGCCGTGGCAGCAGCGAGACGCCACCGCAGCGCCAGAACCTCCGGACGAACCGGCGGGGAACCGGTCGGGGTTCCAGGGATTGCGAACGGTCCCGTGGTGCGGGTTGTCGCTCGTGCCGCCCCAGGCGAACTCGTGCATGTTCGTCTTGCCCAGCATGATCGCGCCGGCTCCCTTGAGCCGGGACGCCACCGTGGCGTCGACGGCGGGGAGCCAGTCGTCGAGCACCTTCGATCCCGCCGTGGTGCGCAGGCCGGCCAGCCCGATGTTGTCCTTGAGGCCGAGCGGTACGCCGTGGAGCGGGCCCAGGCGGTGACCGGCGGCCACGAGCTGCGCCGACGCCCCGGCGACCTCCCGCGCCTGCTCGGCGTAGACCGTGATGAAGGCTCTCAAGCGGTCGTCGACCTGGTCGATGCGCTCCAAGCACGCGTCGACCAACTCGACCGGGGACACGTCCTTGCCGGCGACCCGTCGCGCGGCTTCGGTCAGTGTGAGCTCGCGGAGCTCGTCGTTCGTGCTGATGTGTTCACCTCCCATGCGTGGGCTCCTGCCCGGGGAACGCTTGTTGGGCTCATCCCGCTTCCTCCTCCTGCTCGTCGTCGTGGACGAACACGGTGATCGGAGCGACTCCCTGGTACTCCGGCTGTGCCATCTTCTCGCTGAGCTGGTTGGCCGGCGGGATCCACGCGTTGAGGGTCTCCTGCACGGCTGGCACCTGCTCGTCGGCGAGGTTCAGCCCCGCCACTGCCGCCAGCCTGCGGACCGTGTCCGCGTCGATCGTCTGCCGCGGTTGGTCAGCCATGACCCGCCTCCCTCGTCGCTTACACGCCCATGTACTCGCGCTGTAGGTCGATGTCCTCGAGGACGTCCGCGGCCGGGAGCTGCCGGGCCACCTCGCCCATGTCGAGGATGTAGGCGTCCTCCACGACTGCGGCCGCGAACTCCAGGTTCTGCTCGACCAGCAGGACGGTGATCCCCCACTCCTCGTTCAGTTGGAGGATCTTGTCGCCGATCTGGTCCACGATGCTCGGCTGGATGCCTTCGCTCGGCTCGTCCAGCAGCAGTAACCGCGGCTGGCTCATCAAGGCCCGACCGACCGCCAACATCTGCTGCTGCCCGCCCGACAGGCTCCCGGCTCGCGCCGCGTGCTTGTCGCGGAGCGCAGGGAACTCCGCCAGTACGGACGCGAGACGCGTGTCGGCATCGCTGGCACCGACGCCGTAGGCGGCCGCCAACAGGTTGTCGGCGACCGAGAGGTCGGGGAACACCTGACGCCCCTGGGGGACGTAGCCGATCCCGCGGTGAGCGCGCTCGTGGACCGGCAGGGTGGACAGGTCCTGGCCGTCGAAGGTCATCGACCCGCCGGCGAGCGGCACGAGCCCGATGATTGTTCGCAGCAGGGTCGTCTTGCCGGCGCCGTTTCGTCCCAGGACCGCGATCCGCCGCCCCGACTCCAGCGCGAGGTCGACCCCGCGCAGGACGCGCGTGCCGCCGTAGGCGGACTGGACCCGTCGCAGCTCGAGCATCACCCACCCCGTCCCAGGTAGATGTCGAGTACGCGCTCGTCCGCGCGGATGTCATCGAGCGGCCCGTGGGCGAACACGCGGCCCTGGTGCAACACCGTGGTGGGGGCCGCGAGCTGGCGGACGAAGTACATGTCGTGCTCGACGACGATCACGGCCCGCTCAGCCGCAAGCCGCTGGACGATCTCCACGGTCCGGTTGGTCTCCTGGCGGGTCATCCCCGCGGTGGGCTCGTCGAGCATGATCACGGAGGGGTCCGCGGTCAGCACGAGCCCGATCTCCAGCCACTGTTGCTCGCCGTGCGACAGGACCCCGGCACGGCGGTGAGCCTGATCGTGCAGGCCCAGCCAGTGGAGCACGCTCGACGCCCGTCGCTCCGCGGCGTGCTGATCGCGGGCACGCGCGTAGGCAGCGAGCCACACGTTCTCGAGGACGGTGAGCTCGGGGTAGATGCTGGGGACCTGGACC
>JBOHEE010000168.1:0-5583 GCA_050700895.1 Nitriliruptorales bacterium
CATTTTTTACGGAACCGAGCAGGCCGATGACGGGAACGGCAACCCCAACGAAGACCCGATCGCGAACGAGGACAACCGCAAGATGATGGAGACGTTCGACGAGACATCGACCATCTTCGCGCACATAAGGCGCCTGAACGAACTCCGAGCTCACTATCCGGCTCTCCAAAGAGGGACGCAGCGGGAGATGTGGGAGGACGAGCAGGTCTACGCGTTCTCCCGACAGGTCGACACCACGGGCGACGAGACCATCACGGTCTCCAATGGCCGGTGGGACGAGCAGGCAAGAACCATCCCGCTCCGGACCGAGAGTTCCATCGCCGAGGGCACAACGCTCACCAACCTGCTGAACACATCCGACACCGTCACGGTCACATCGGGTGGTCCAACCGGTAAGGAGATCTCCATGGCTCTGGGTGAACACGAGACGAAGGTGTACGCACCCGGAACCCCCGTCTCCAGCTACACCCCGCCGGCCCGCAACATCACCAGGATTCGTATCCACTACGACGTCGGGTGGGGAAACAGCATCACCGTCCGCGGTGACACCTACCCGCTCAGGTGGGATGAGGGACGCGGCGCCCGAAATCTCGCCCCCGACCTGTGGGAATGGGAGATGGAACGGATTCCTGAGAACCAATCCTTCGAGTTCAAGGTGCTCATCAACGACACGACTTGGTCAACAGGCGACAACTACATCGGGACGGGAGGCTCGACGATAGACGTCTACCCGACCTTCTAACCTAACGGTCAGCGGTCGGACCGGCGACGACTGCGTTGCCGGTCCGGCCCGCCCCCCCGAACCCGGTGGTCCGGCAATGGGGCGACACGCGGGGTCCCTGGCCCCCCCCCCGCGGGGGGGGCCATCCCGAGATGGGAGAAGAGGGCGTTGCTGGCGGGCGTATCGATCGGGGCGCGAGGCTCCCGGCGGGCAAAGCCGCGGACGGGCCGACCGGCATCCAACTACTCGCCCCAGAACAGAAGTGCGCTCCTGAACAGATCGCTGGGTGGCTCAAGCGGGCCCACCGCGACGATCCGGAGCTGCACGTGTCGCACGAGACGATCTACCGCAGCCCGTTCATCCACGCGCGGGAGGCGCTCAAACGCGAACTCACGACCCATCTGCGCACCAGCCGGCAGGACCGCCAGCCCGGCAGCCGCAACCGCGCCCGCGGCACGGGCAAAGAAGTCGGGACCGCCAGCGGTGGACCCGCACGTCCGCCACCCCAGCAGCCAGCACGCTCGCGCGTGCGGCCACCCACCGGCGACCGCGTCGTCGACCAGCTTCAGCAGTCTCTCCTTGACCTCGCCAGGCACGCGTGTTGGGACCTCGGCGAGGGTCAGGCCCAACGCGATTCTCCCCGCACGAGGGCAAGCTCGAGCGCCTGTTCCTTGATCGCCTCGGTCACACGGGCAAGCTCTGCCTCGAGCTGCTCGATCTGCTGGTCCCGCGGATCGCGAGCCGGCCCCCGGCTTGGCCGCTGCGAACGCGGCCAGCGCAGCGTCCTTGGCGTCGCACCGCAGCTTGATCACCACCGAGGTGTCCACGCCCCACTTGCGGGCCGCGTCGGCCTGGGTCAGCTCCTGGGAGGTGACCTCCAGGAAGATCTCCCACTTCTCCTCCGGCGACAGCGGGCGACGCTTGCGACGCCGTCCTGGACTTGGTTGCGTGCTCATCATCAACCCTCTCCGGGTCAGGCCCGAGAGCCTTCCAGAGTTGGGTCAGAAATCCGGGGACCTCTACAGAGGTCTAGTTCACCCCGAATATCGATGGATCGTTCGTGCGTCGCACCATCCCCCCGATGGCGCACGTCTGACGGAGTCAGCCGCCCATGGCGTGAGCGCCGCCGTCGACGTGGACGATCTCGCCGGTGATGCCCGCCGACCAGTCGGACAGCAGCATGCACGCGGCACGCGCGACCGGCTCGGGGTCGGTCATGTCCCAGCCAAGCGGGGCCCGCTCCTCCCAGCCGTCGAAGCCGTCGAACCCCTCGATCGACTTCGCCGCCATCGTCCGCAGCGGACCGGCGGCGACGAGGTTCACCCGGACCTGGTCCGGGCCGAGGTCCCGGGCGAGGTAGCGGGCGGCGGACTCGAGTCCCGCCTTCGCGACCCCCATCCAGTCGTAGGACGGCCAGGCCACCGAGGCGTCGAAGTCGAGCCCCACGATGCTGCCGCCACCCGCCGCCCGGAAGAGACCGGCGAAGCCCGACCCGAGGGCCGGCAGCGAGTACGTCGAGACGTGGATGGCCGTGGCGACGTCGTCCCACGGCGTGCTGAGGAAGTTGCCGCCGAGGGCGGAGGCGGGCGCGAACGCGACCGCGTGGACGAGCCCGTCGAGCCCGCCCCACCGCCGGTCGAGCTCCTTCGCCGCGGCCTCGATGTCGGCGGGCTGGGTCACGTCGAGCTCGAGGACGTCGGGCGGGTCGGGGAGGCGTCGGGCGGTCGTCTCGGTGATCCGTCGCGCGCGGCCGAAGCCGGTGAGGACGATTTCGGCCCCCTGCTCCTGCGCGAGGCGGGCGATGTGGAAGGCGATCGAGCGCGGATCCAGCACGCCGGTGACGAGCAGCCGCTTGCCGTCGAGGATCATGACGTCTCCGTTCCTGTGGCGATCACGAACGCGATCGCGATGCCGGCGTCGTGCGCGAGCGAGACCGACGCCGCCGAGGGCGCCCCGTCGACCCACAGCTCCGGCGCCCCGTCCGCGGCGGTGCGCACCTCGACGTCGAGCCAGCCCATCGGCCTCCGGAGAGCCTTGCGGGTGGCCTCCTTGGCGGCGAAGCGGGCCGCGAACCGCGCCGCGGCGACCAGCGAGTCGGCGTCGACGCCGTCGCGGAGGCAGTCGCCCACCTCGCGGTCGGTGAAGACCCGAGCCAGGAAGCCCGGCCGGCGCGCGGTGACCGCGGCCACCCGATCGATCGCGACCACGTCCACACCCGGCCTCATCGCGGCCCTCCCGCCTCCGGCGCTGCGCGCCTCTGCTCTCCCGCCCTCATCCGACGTCCTTCACGAGGAAGCCCTGTCCGCGCGGGGCGCCGGACAGCCCCACGAGGGCGTCGTGGAGCTCGTCGGCGAACCGCCGCCGGGATCCCGCGTCGGCGGTCGGTGGGGCGATCGGCGCGCCGAAGCTCACCCGGACGTGGCCGGGGCCGACCCGCGGCCGCGACCCGACCGCCCAGATCCGGTCGGTCCCGACGATCCCTGCGGGGACGACCGGGCAGCCGGCGGTCGAGGCGAGACGGGCGACCCCGCTCCGGGGTCGGTAGACCTTGCCGTCGCGGGTGCGGCCACCCTCCGGGAAGACGACGAGCGCAGCCCCCTTCGCGAGGAGTTCGTTGCAGAGCCGCAGCGCGTCGAGGTCGCCCTCCCCTCGACGGACCACGATCATGCCGAGACGCGGCAGCACCCACTTCGCGACCGGGATCTCCACGAGGTGTGCCGACCCGAGGTAGGTGAGCGGGCGCTTCGTCGCCGCCCCGACCGCCAGGACATCCGCGTGCGAGCGGTGGTGCGGGGCGAGGATGACGGGGCCGTCGGTGGGGACGTTGCCGGCGCCCTCGATCTCGAGACCGAGCCACGTGCCGACGAGCGGCCGCGCGAGGGCGCGGATCCACGACGGCGCCGTCGGCGGTGCCGGGATCCGGGATTCGCTACCGGAGTCGCTCATTGCGGCAGGTTGTCGTGGACGAAGCCGGCCGGGCGTCCGCCGCGCAGCCCGCGGAGCAGGGCGACGAGGGCGTCGCGGGTCTGCTCGGGCGCGATGACCTCGTCGACGCTGCCGCGCCGCGCGGCGAGCTCGCCACGCATGGCCTCCTCGCGGTAGGTCTCCACGAGGCTGTCGCGCGACGACGGGTCGGCCTCCACCTGGCGGCGGAAGACGACGTCGACCGCGCCCTCGGCGCCCATCACCGCGAGCTCGGTGTTCGGCCAGGCCAGCACCGCGTCGGCCCCGAGCGAGCGCGAGTTCATGACGATGTACGCCCCGCCGAACGCCTTCCGCAGCACCACGGTCACGCGCGGCACGGTCGCGCTCGCGAACGCGTGGAGGAGCTTCGCACCCTTGCGGATGACCCCGCCGGACTCCTGGGCGGTGCCGGGGAGGAAGCCGGGCACGTCGACGAGGACGACGAGCGGGATCCCGAACGCGTCGCAGAAGCGCACGAAGCGGGCCCCCTTCTCGCTCGCCTGGAGGTCGAGGCAGCCGGCGAGCCAGTCGGGCTGGTTCGCGATGACCCCGACCGTGCGGCCGTCCACGCGGGCGAAGCCGACGACGATGTTGCGCGCCCAGTCCTCCTGGACCGCGAGGAAGCCGCCACCGTCGACGATCCCGGCGATCACCCGCCGGACGTCGTACGGCTGGCGCCCGTCGGGCGGCACGATGCCGCCGAGGTCGACGTCCGCGGGGTCTGCGGCGGGTACGACCGGCGCCCGGGCGTCGGACGACGACGGGAGGCAGGAGAGGAGCGAACGGACGAGCTGGAAGGCGCCGTCGTCGTCCTCGACGACGAAGTGGGCGCAGCCGCTGCGGCGCGCGTGGACCTCCGGGCCGCCGAGCGTGAGCGAGTCGACGTCCTCGTAGGTGACCGCCTTCACCACGCGCGGACCGGTGAGGAACATGTAGGCGTCGCGGCGCATCACGACGAAGTCCATGAGCGCCGGCGAGTAGACGGCGCCGCCCGCACAGGGGCCGAGGATCAGCGCGACCTGGGGGACCCGGCCGGAGGCGGCGACGTTCGCGCTGAAGACGCCGCCGTAGCCGACGAGGGACGCGACGCCCTCCTGGATCCGCGCCCCGCCGGAGTCGTTGACGCCGACCACCGGGGTTCCGCCGCTCGTGGCGGAGCGGATCGTGCGCGCGATCTTGTCCGCGTGCTCCTCGCCGAGGGAGCCGCCGAGGACGGTCCGGTCCTGCGCGTACACGTGGACCGGGCGGCCGTCGACGGCACCCGTGCCGGTGACGACGCCGTCCCCCTCCGGGCGGCGTCGCTCGAGCCCGAAGCCCGTCGCCCGGTGCTGCCGGCTCGAGCCGAGCTCGAAGAAGCTGCCCTCGTCGAGCAGCGCCTCGAGGCGCGCCCGCCCGCCGTCGCCGGGCTTCAGGGCCCCGGCGTCGACCTCGGGGTGCTCGGCCTGGAGCGGCTGGGTCATGGTCACACCGCCGTGAAGACGAGAGCGGCGTTCTGGCCCCCGAACCCGAACGAGTTCGAGAGCACCGTGCGGACCTCCTGCGAGCGCGGCTCGCGGCTCACGACGTCGAGGTCGATCTCGGGGTCCTGGTTCTCCAGGTTCGCGGTCGGCGGGACGAGGCCGTCGCGCAGGGCGAGCACCGAGTACGCCGCCTCCGTCGCTCCGGCGGCACCGAGCAGGTGTCCGGTCACGCCCTTCGTCGAGGCGACCGCGACGTCGTCGGCCGCCGACCCGAACACGGTGCGGATCGCGTGCCCCTCGGCCTTGTCGTTCAGCTGCGTCGAGGTGCCGTGCGCGTTGATGTGGTCGACGTCGGCCGGCGTGATGCCCGCGTCCTCGAGCGCCCGTGCCATCGCGAGGACGGCCCCGCCGCCGTCCTCCGGCGGCGCGGTCTGGTGG
>JBOHEE010000169.1:0-8592 GCA_050700895.1 Nitriliruptorales bacterium
GGTCGAGGTCGCGCAGGATCGCCCCCGGGCGCAGATCGAACTGCTCGCGCACGAGCTCCTCGACGCGGCGGGTGGGGATGCGCTCGGTGCCGAAGCAGTCGACCGCCACGGACACGGGATGGGCGACCCCGATCGCGTAGGCGACCTGCAGCTCGCAGCGGTCGGCCAGCCCGGCCGCGACGACGTTCTTGGCCACGTAGCGAGCCGCATAGGCCGCGGAGCGGTCGACCTTGGTCGGATCCTTGCCGGAGAACGCCCCGCCGCCGTGGCGGGCCGCGCCCCCGTAGGTGTCGACGATGATCTTCCTGCCGGTCAAACCGGTGTCCCCCATCGGCCCCCCGGTGACGAACTTCCCCGTCGGGTTCACGAGCACGAAGTCGCGCTCCTCGAAGCGGCGCTCCTCGTAGAGGTCGCGCGGGAGGATGGGGTGGAGGACGTGCTCGATCACGTCCGGCTTGATCAGGGTGTCGCAGTCGAGCCCGTCCCGATGCTGGGTGGAGACGAGCACGCGGGCGATCTCCACCGGCCGCTGCTGCCCGTGCTCGTCCAGCTCGTAACGCACGGTCACCTGCGCCTTCCCGTCTGGGCGCAGATACGGCAACACGCTCGCCTTGCGCACCTCCGCCAGGCGGCGGCAGATCCGGTGGGCGAGCATGATCGGCAGCGGCATCAGCTCCTCCGTCTCGGTGCAGGCGTAGCCGAACATCATCCCCTGGTCGCCCGCCCCCACACGGTCGAGGGGATCGTCGTCGCCCGGGTCGTGCTGCACCTCGTAGGAGCTGTCAACGCCCTGGGCGATGTCGGGCGACTGCTCGTCGATCGCCACCATCACCCCGCAGGTCTCCGCGTCGAAGCCGTACTTGGCTCGGTCGTAGCCGATCGCTCCGATCCGGCGGCGCACGAGCCGAGGGATGTCCACGTACGTCTCCGTCGTGATCTCGCCGGCTACGACCACGAGACCGGTGGTGACGAGCGTCTCGCAGGCCACCCGGCCGTTTGGATCATCAGCGAGGACGGCGTCAAGGACGCTGTCAGAGACCTGATCCGCCAGCTTGTCCGGATGTCCCTCCGTCACCGACTCCGACGTGAAGAGGAAGTCGCGGCTGCCGAGCTCGGAGAGGACGTGCCGTCCATTGGTGGTTTCGTGATTGCTCATCGCTCGAGTTCTACGTGGCGATCGAGTGCGATCCCACCCGCGACAGATCGGGATTCTCGCTCGATATCTAGCCCTTCGTCTAGTGCTCACACGGCCCACTTAGTGCGTTAATGGGCTTGTGGAGGCGTCGACCCGAACGCCCGATCCGCGCATGCGCCAAGAGGCGCGGCGTCGCCTGCTTGCCGGCGTGCTCGTCTGCGCCCTTGGTCTCATCCTGAGCGCCGGCATCTCCGCGAATGGCGCTGTCGCCGCCACGGCGTCGATTCAGTCCGACGAGTTCAACACCTCGCAGCTCGATACGAACGTTTGGACGTTCGTCGACCCGGTGGGCGACGCGAGCCTGTCCCTAAGCGGCACTCAGGCGGTGATCTCGGTTCCCGCCGGTGTTGGCCACGATCTTTGGTCAAACGCGAATCATGCTCCGCGACTGCTCCAGTCGATCACGAACGGCGACTTCGAGGTGGAGGTGAAGTTCGACTCCCAGGTGCTCGAGCAATACGAGCTCCAGGGGATCGTGGTCGAGCAGGACGCGGACGACCTCTTGCGTCTCGAGGTCCACCATGATGGAAGCGGCACGAGGCTATTCGTGGCGGCTCTGGAGGCGGGAGCGGCTTCGACGAAGCACTACTCGACCGTGCCCGGCGGCGAGCCCGTCTATCTGCGCGTGAAGCGCCTCGGAGACAGCTGGACGCTTCGGTACTCGAACGACGGCGTGGACTGGACGACTTCGGCGACGTTCACGCACGCGCTCGTGGCTAACGAGATTGGGCCCTTCGCCGGCAATGCCGGGGTCTTTCCCCCCGCGTTCGCGGCGTTAATCGACCACTTCCGGGTGATCGCCGAGGAGCCCCCGCCGCCGTCTGAGGACACGACGGCGCCGGTGATCAGTGGTGTGAGTGTGAGCCCGAGCGGGCGGTCGGCCACGGTTTCGTGGCAGACGGACGAGGCGGCCGATTCCCGTGTCGAGTATGGGACGACGAGCGCGCTGGGCTCGAGCACGGTGGAGACGACGCTCGTCACGAGCCACGCCGTCAGCATCACGGGCCTCTCCTGCGCGACCACCTACCACTTCCGCGTCGGCTCTTGGGATGCGGCGGGCAACGAGGCGACGGGCGAGGCTGCCACCTTCACGACGGCGGTTTGCGCGACGGAGCTTAGCTCCGACGAGTTCGATGCCGCGGCGCTCGACACCGGCCGCTGGCGCCTGTACGACCCCCGCGGCGATGCCGCCGTCTCGGTAAACGGGTCCCAGCTCGTCTTCGGCGTCCCCGGCGGGGTCGCGCACGACCTCTGGACGGGCGCTTTGCACGCGCCTCGCCTGCTCCAGGTCGCCCCCGACGCCGACTTCGAGATCGAAGCGAAGTTCGACGTCGCTGTGACGCAGGGGTACCAGCTCCAAGGGCTTGTCGTCCAGCAGGACGACGACGACCTCATCCGCTTCGATGTCTACTCGGACGGGTCGGAGACGCGGCTCTTTGCGGCGAGCTTCACCGCCGGGACGGCCGACGTGCGCGCCCACACGGCGCTTGCCGCCGGAGCCCCCGTCTTCCTGCGCCTTCGCCGCGAAGGGACGACCTGGACGGCCCGCTACTCGCCCGACGGCGTGGACTGGACGACCGTCGCAGCCTTCGCGCACTCGCTCACGGTGACCGAGGCCGGGCTCTTCGTCGGCAACGCGGGCGGCACGCCCCCCGCCTTCGAGGCCAAGATCGACCACTTCCGGGTGATCGCCGAGGAGCCCCCGCCGCCGTCTGAGGACACGACGGCGCCGGTGATCACGGACGTGGCCGCGACGCCCGATACGGACTCGGCGGTGATCAACTGGACGACGGACGAGCCTGCCACGTCGCGCGTGGACTACGGGCCTACGGAGAGCTACGGCTCGAGCGGCTCGTCAAACGAGTTCGTGACGAGTCACGGGCTCACGATCACCGGGCTCAGCTGCGAGACCTTGTACCACTTCCGGGTCGTTGCTCGGGACGGGGCGGGAAACGAGGCCGTGAGTGCCGACCGGACGTTCGTCACCGGAACGTGTCCGCCGCCCGATGTCACTCCGCCGGTCATCTCTTCCGTTCTGGCCGAGGCGAGCACGACCTCTGCCTACGTCAGCTGGACGACTGACGAACCCGCAACCTCGAACGTCGACTTCGGCTTGGATGCGATGTACGGCGGGACGGTGGCAAGCGACGAGCTCGTCACGGCGCACACGCTCACGATCGCCAATCTGGCCTGCGCGACGACGTACCACTTCCGCGTCCGCTCCGCGGACAGCGCAGGAAACGTTGCTGAAAGCGACGATGGCGTCTTCACTACGGGGGCATGTCCGGCGCCGGGGGCCCCGGTCATCGATGTCTGGTACGGCGACAATCAGGTCTTCGGAAACGTCGGCCTGCCGCAGCAGTGGGCGAACGTCGTCGGACACGCGTCCGATCCGGACAAGATCGCGGGCATGAGCTATTCACTGAACGGCGCGCCCTCGGTCTCGCTCGTCATCAACCCAGACGTGAACCCACGGATCGCGAGGTTCGGCGACTTCAACGTCGAGATCCCCTTTGCCGCCCTCGTCCCGGGCGATAATCGCCTCGAGGTCGTGGCCAGAGATACGCCCGGCAATGAGGCGACGCACGTCGTGACCATCACATATGTCGCGGGAAACTCGTGGCCACTTCCCTACACGGCCGACTGGGCGTCCGCCTCCCAGATCTCCTCGGTTGCACAGGTGGTCGACGGCCGGTGGCACCTGGCCGATGCCGGCGTGCGCCCCACGGAGCCCGGTTACGACCGGCTCATTGCTCTCGGCCAGATGTCGTGGCTGGACTATGAGGTCACCGTTCCGATCACCATCCACTCGCTGAACGACACCTCGTCTCATGCCGGGGTAGGGATCGCGATCGGCTGGCAGGGCCACGAGGGAAGCGAACGCCCCCGTACCGAGTGGCCGCTGGGCGGACTCTGCTTCTACTATCGGAACGCCCCTCCCGACCCGTACGAGCTGTGGATGGTGAAATACCCGTGGCCGCACTTCATCGCGAGCGAGGGGCGGCCGAATTGGCTGGATATGGGCGTCACCTACATGTGGAAGTTCCGAGCCGAGAGCCTCGTCACGTCGCCCGGGAATGCCCGCTATAGCTGCAAGGTATGGCAGGCGGATGAGGCTGAACCTTCCTCGTGGAACGTGACGGCCGACATGCCGGCGCGGCCCGGGTCCGTCCTGCTTGTCGCCGACTACGCCGACGCGACCTTCGGCAACGTCAGCGTTCGACCGCTCGCCCCGTAAGAACGGGCGTCCTCAACGCTCGGAATGAAACACTTCCCCTTCGGGAGCGAGTCGTGACTGCTGCAACGGCCGCAGCTTCCGTTCCTGATATGGCACAGCCCACGGCGAAGAGAGTGCTTCTCCTGGCGCACCGATTCCCTCCGAGCGGAGGGGCGGGCGTCCAGCGGAACCTCCAGCTCGCCAGGCACCTGCCGGAAGTTGGATACCAACCGATCGTTGTGACAGGGCCCGGGAGCGTCGAGTACCGGTGGACACCGCCCGACGAGGCGCTCTCCGACGGACGGTTGCAGGCGACGATCCACCGCCTGCCGGGGCCTGAGCCGCCGCACGGGTCGGCACGGGAGGCTCGGCTCGAGCGCTGGCTGCGGACGCCGACTCGCTGGCAGCGCTGGTGGTCGGCGAATGTGCTTCGGATGGCGGATTCGGTCGCCCGGGACGTCGATCTCGTGCATGCTTCAGTTGCCCCCTATGCCGGCGCCGCGGCGGCGCTCGCGGTCGCGCGACGCCTGCGGAAGCCACTCGTCGTGGATCTCGAGGACCCATGGGCCCTCGACGAGATGCTCGTTTATCCCAGCCGCTGGCATCGCCGCCTGGAGCTTCGCAGCATGCGGCGCGTCCTCAACGCCGCGGACGCGGTCGTGATGAACGCACCCGAAGCTCGCCGGCGCGTCCTCAAGACGTTCCCCGAGCTGTCGCCGGAACGCGTGGTCGCAATCCCGAACGCCTTCGACCCACTCGACTTCGCGGCGTCCGTCCTGCCCCGGGACGACGGCTGCTTCCGGGTCGTGCACGCTGGCTCCCTGCACACGGAATTCGGGCTGCGTCACCGGTCGGCCTCGCGCTTCCGGCGACTCCTCGGAGGCGCGGTCCCCGGCGTGGACTTCCTTACGCGCTCGCATGTCTTCCTGCTCGAGGCGCTGGCATCGCTGCTCCAGCAGCGTCGTGACCTCAAGCCGCTCGTCGAGGTCGTACTCGCTGGCGTCTTCACGGACGATGACCGCGTCGTCGCCTCCCGCTACCCGTTCGTGCAGCTGCACGACTTCGTGCCGCACGCCGGAACGATCGACCTGATGCGCTCCGCGGACCTCCTCTTCCTACCGATGCACGACCTTCCGGCAGGCAGGAGGGCGGGGATCGTCCCCCACAAGACCTACGAGTACCTCGCCTCTGGCCGGCCGATACTTGCGGCTGTGCCGGATGGTGACGCCCGCGACCTCCTGACCGAATCCGGAGCTGCGCTTCTCTGCCGCCCGGGCGACACGGCCGCAATGGCGGGGCTCCTGTCGAGCGAGATCGAGCGGTGGCGATCGGGTGGCGTGCCGTGCTCGCCCAGAGTCGACGTCGTTGCACGGTGCAGCAGCCGTAGGCTCGTTGGAGACTTGGGCGCTCTCTACGACGCCGTCGCCGGTCGCGCGGCGTCGCGCTGACCGGCCTCGTGGGTCCCGGCGGGGGGAGCTTCGCGTGACAAGCCGCTGCGAACGGCGTCGCCGACCAATTGCAGCGTGTCCGTGACGACGGCCCTTCGGAAAACCATGAGAAGAGCCACGTAGATGCCGGCGGCGGTCAGTCCGCCGGCCAGTCCCGCGAGGAGGCCTGGCGCGGTCCCAATGGTGACCGCGGTACCCGCTACGCCGGCGAGCGCTGCTACCGCGAGCGTCGGGATGAGTGCGGCCAAGGGTCTCGCCGTCGACCGTTCGCGGATGGCGCGCACTACTACCGCGGCCTCGACGGTGGCCCCAACCACGGCTCCGATGCCCACGGCCGTCAGCCCCATCACCGGCAGGAGCGCGAAAGCGACAGCGAACAGGGCGGTCGTGTGGAGGATCGTCGCTCGCAGGACGGCCGAGGGAGCGTCGACGGCGTAGAGGTATCCCACACCAACGACCGAGAGCGGCCCAGTGATCAGGAATGCCGCACAGACCCATTGGACAACTCCGCCGACCGGTCGCCACTGCTCGCCGAAGACCGCGGGAACGAGCTCCGGTGCCGCGGCTGCCATCGACACTAGAACGACGCCGGAGAGCGTCCCGGCGACTGCGACACCGCGCCCGAGCAGGCGCGCGGGATCCCTGCGCGCGGCGAGCATTTGAGACATGAGGGGGAGGGACACGCGGTGCAGCGGCTCGAACATGAGGAGCGGAAGCTCGAGCAGCCGCCTGGCGAGGCTCCAGAGGCCGAGGGTGGTCACGCCCGCGATCGTGGCGATGCCGGTGTTCAGACCCTGGTCGCGCGCCATGACCGTCAGGCCGACCGCCTGGAAACGCAGGCCGAACCTAATCACCGGTCGCAAGGCGTGGGCACCCCGGTAAGACGGAAGCAGGACACCGAGCCCACTCACGGCGATCACACCGAGGGCCGCGACGAATGCTCGCACGACGAAGGCCGAGGCGAGCGCCCAGACTCCCAAGCCCCCGAGTACCCCGGAAATTGCCCAGGCGTAGTAGGCGAGCACGCCGCACGAGTCGACCGTCGCGAGCATGCGGAACCGGAGGCCGCGAGACAGCATGACCCGACCGGGCATCTGAAGGGCTGCGATCGGGAGCGCGGCCATCATCAGGGCGACGACGAGCCCCGACCCGCCGAAAAGGCCACCCACAGATGCCGCGGCGACCGCGACGACAGCCGTGAGCGTCAGCTGCAACCCGAGCGCCGTCCGCAGTTGACCCCGGTCGGGCGCCCGCTCGCGGCGAATCAGGCCGCCCGCCAATCCCCCGTCGGAGACGGAGCCCGCGAGGATCAGGAGCGTGGCGCCGATGGCGACGATCCCGAAGTCGCGCGGGAGGAGCATCCGCGCGAGCGCGATGTTCCCGAAGAACCCGACGAGGAGATTGATCGCACCCCACGAGCCGACGAAGAAGACGCCGGCTTTCGCCCGGTGCTTGAGGACGCCCTCCGGAAGAATCTCGACGGCGCCCTCGATGCCAGGCGCCGGCCCGGCCGCCGCCACAGGAGGATTCTCGGGCGGGCGCCGCGATGGGTCGCCGTGCCTGCGGCGCGGTAACTTCACGTGTCGAACGCTACGCGAGCGAGTCGATCGCCTCTTCCGCGGAAGAGGCAGAATCACCTAACCAACCGGCTAGGTTGTATCCGGAAACGCTGGCCCTCTGACGCGTAGTCGACCCGAGGGTGCCTTACTACGATCTCGGTCATGGACGCCACCGGCGACATCGACGGCCATGTTCTCGCCCAGCTGACGGTTCGAGAGAGGGAGGTGCTCCGTCGGACAGCGCTGGGGCAAACGAACGCACAGGTCGCTGCCGGGCTCGGCGTCACCGTGCACGCAGTGAAGTTCCACCTCCACTCGATCTTTCGAAAGCTGAGCGTCCGCAACCGAACCGAAGCGGCCGCGGTCTATCTCCAGGGCATCGCGGGGTTGTCCCCCTAGCCGCCCCACCACATGGATCTCAGCGTCTACTTCAAGGTACTGTGGCGGTTCAGGATCCTCATGGGATGCGGTCTGCTGCTCGCGTTCTCGGCCGCACTGCTTTCTATTGCTCGTCTCGACGTCGACGGTGGTATGCCCAAGCTCGTCTATCGGAGCGACGAGGTCTGGCTGAGCGCGTCAACCGTCTTTGTCACTCAGAGTGGCTTTCCGTCGGGTCGGGCGGTATTCGACGAGTTCGTCCGGGTCGAGACATCTGAGGACTCCGAGGCGACCTTCGTTCCCCGGTTCGGGGACGTCGGCCGGTATTCGGGACTGGCGGAGCTCTACGCCGAGCTCGCGAAGAGCGACGACGTCCAGCGCGCTGTACTCGCACGGGCGCCTCCGAGCGCCGTCTACGAGCCGGAGCCCGCCAGGTCGCCGAGCGGAACCGTCCTTCCCCTAATTCACATGAAGGGCTATGGAGCATCGCCGGAGATTGCAGCTGCGATCGCAAACCGGGCGGCCGATGCGTTCCGCACATACCTGGCTGAGCAGCAGGCGCGCAACGGCATTCCGCAGGATAAGCGCGTCCAGGTCGTGGAAATCCGGAAAGCCACAGAAGCGCAGATCTTCGAGCCGAGGTCGATCGTGCGGCCGATGTTCATCTTCCTCGTAATGGCCATGATCTTCGTCGCGCTCGCCTTCGTGCTCGAGAACCTACGGCCGCGAGTGCGCCAGGTCCCGGATGTTCAGGCGGCGGACCTCCCGGATCGCGCGCGGCGTTCTGCCTAATGC
>JBOHEE010000170.1:0-9494 GCA_050700895.1 Nitriliruptorales bacterium
GGGCGGGAGTGGGGCGAGCGGGCCGGCGGAGGGCCGCCGCGGTGCTCGTCGCCCGCGGTGAGTTCTCCATCGTCATCGCCGAGCTCGGCGTCGCCGCCGGCCTCGACGCCGGGATCGGCCCTGTGGCCGCCACCTACGTCCTGCTGCTCGCCGTCGCCGGCCCGCTGGCCGCACGTGCCGTCCGGTGACGTCTGCGGTGCCACCTCATCGGTCGCTCCGCCCGACCGTCCTGCGCCTCCCCAGCCCCACCGCCAGGCCGACGCACCCTGCGACCGCGATGCGCCACCCCAGGGCGATCACCGGGCCGGGGGTCGCCTCGGCGAACCCGATCATGGCCGCCGCGGCCGCCGCGGCCGCGGGTACCCACACCTTCAGGATGTCGGAACGCACCGCCAGCCGGGCGAGGTGCACGATCTCGTCGATCAGCAGACGCCACAGCGGGATCCGCGTCACATCCTGTGGCGGCCGACCCTGATGCCGGACGAGCCGCCGGCTGAAGACGTACGCCATGCTGGCGAGCAGCGGGTTCACGGCACCAGCGTAACCAGCACGGAGGACGACGCGGCGGGCACCCCGGCCCGCTCAGGACCAGCACCGACCGCGGCCGTCGCGACCGCCCGCCGCGGCGGCTGCGCGGTCAGTAGGTCAGGAGCGAGATGTGGTCGTAGTCGCGGATGCGGTCGGCACCGCCGAGGAAACCGAGCTCGATGAGGAAGCCCATCCCGGACACCTTTCCGCCGAGCTGCTCGACGAGCTGCGCCGCAGCGCGGGCGGTCCCGCCGGTCGCGAGCACGTCGTCGACGATCAGCACCCGGTCCCCCGACTCGATCGCGTCCTCGTGGACCTCCAGCGACTCCGTGCCGTACTCGAGCTCGTAGTCCACCGACCGGGTCGTGCCCGGCAGCTTGCCGCCCTTGCGGAGCGGGACGAACCCGGCGCCGAAGTGGTAGGCGACGGGCGCGGCGAGGATGAACCCGCGGGCCTCGATCCCGCACACCTTGTCGATGTTGCCGCGCCCGAACGACATGACGATCGCGTCCACCACGGTGGAGAAGGCGACGTGGTCGAGCAGCAGCGGCGTGACGTCCTTGAAGCTGATCCCGGCCTTGGGGAAGTCGGGGATCTCGCGGATGCGGGAACGCAGGGCCTCGGCGTCGATCCGGATCTCGGCCACGTCAGCTCCTCACCGTCGGCGCCGCGACCTGCGCCCGGTCCCGCGAACGTAGCCGCGGGGGGCGAGCCCCTCCTCCTCTTCCTCCGTCGCGGGCGTGGGCCGCTCCACGACATCCGCGGGGCGACGCTCCGCCTTCTCGACGAGGGCGGCCAGCTCCGGCTCGCGCTCCTTCCAGAGGGCCAGGAACGGACCGGCGATGAACAGCGACGAGTACGCGCCGGTGACGATGCCGACGAACAGCGCGAGCGCGAGATCCTGCAGCGTCGTGGCGCCGAGCGCCCTCGCCCCGATGAAGAGCAGCGCGGCGACCGGGAGGCCGGAGGTGATGGTCGTGTTGAGGGACCGCCAGAGCACCTCGTTCATCGAGGTGTTGACCGACTCCCCGTAGGTGCGCCGCCCCGGCACGCCGAAGCGTCCGCTCGTCTCCTGGATGCGGTCGAAGACGATGACGGTGTCGTAGAGCGAGTAGCCGAGGATCGTGAGCAGCGCGATCACGGTCGCGGGGCTCACGTTGAACTGGAAGAGCGAGAAGAGCCCGGCGGTGAGCATGATGTCGTGGAACAGCGCGATCAGCGCCGCCACCGACATCTTGGGCTCGAGCCGGACGCTCATGTAGGCGACGACGACGAGGAGGAAGACGAGCAGCGCCTGGAGCATCTTCTGCGAGATGCGCTCGCCCCACGTCGGGCCGACGAAGCTGATCTGGACGTCCTCGGCCTGCGAGACCTCCTGCAGTGCCGCTGCGATGTCACGCTCGGTGTCCGACCCGGGGTCGATCGCCTCGGTCTGGACGATCGCGCCGGAGAGCTGGTCGCCCTCGCGCACGAGCTGGGCCTTCACGCTCTCCGCGCCGGCGTCCGCCGCGGCGTCCTCGAGGTCGTCCGCCTCGACGTCGACGATCCCGCTGAGCGTGAACGAGGAACCGCCGCTGAACTCGATCGACAGGTTCAGCCCGCGGACCAGCAGCGACACGGCCGAGACGAGCACGATCACGGCCGAGACGGCGAACCAGATCCGTCGCCGGGCGACGAACGGGAAGTTGACGTTGCGCCTCATGGCGAACCCCCCTCGGCCGCCGGGACCCGGACCCGCTCGCCCTCACGGACGAGGAAGCGGCTCCCGCCCAGCAGCTGCACGGCAGGCCGGGTGAAGAACCAGAGGATGATGAGGTCGATCGCGGTCGAGAGCCCGAGGGTGAAGGCGAAGCCGCGGACCGGACCGACCGCGAGGAACCAGAGGATGATCGCCGCCGCGATCGTCACCGTGTTGCCGGTGAGGTTGGTGCGGAAGGCCGGCGGGAACGCCCGCATCACCGCGGTGCGGGTCGTCTTGCCGACCTGGAGCTCGTCGCGGATGCGTTCGAAGTAGAGGATCGACGAGTCGGCCGCGATCCCGATGGAGACGATGATGCCCGCGATGCCGGCGAGGGTCAGGGTGAACCCGACCTCGCCGAGGAGGGTCACGAGGCCGAGGATCGTCGCCCCGAAGACCACGAGCCCACCGACGGCCACGAGGCCGATCCAGCGGTAGAAGGCGACGAGGTAGAGCGCGACGAGGCCGATCCCGATGAGGCCCGCGATGATGCCCGCTTCGAGCGACCGCGCCCCGAGCGTCGCGGAGACGTTGAAGGCGGTCGACGGCTCGAGGGTGATCGGCAGCGCACCGGACTTCAGCACGATCGAGAGGTCGCGGGCCGCCTGCTCCGACCCGCCGACGGTGATGACCGCCTGTCCCCCGGTGATGCCCCGGCCGCACGCGACGTCGGGGCTCATGGTCGGGGCGCTCTCGACGATGTCGTCGAGGACGATCGCGAGCTGACCGCCGCCCGGGTCGCCCTCGTCGCGCTCGCAGGCGAGGTCGGCGGTGATCTCGGCGAACTGGCCGGCCCCTTCGCGGTTGAGGTCGAGCAGGACCTCCCAGTTGTTCGTGACGACGCCCTGGCCGGTCTGGATCGGCGCCGCCGACGCGTCGGCGATGGCGCCGCCGGTGAGCGCGGCGGGGCCCACGCGGTACTTCGCGGGCAGGGTCTCCCCGGTCGCGCCGGCACCCGCCTCTTCGCTCTCCGGCGAACCGCAGACGACCGCCTCGTCGTCGTCGGCGATCGGCTCCTCGGGACGCGGGTTCGTCGCGCAGTCCAGGCCGGCCTCCTCGTACCGCGCGTCCGTGGGGCGGATGGTCTCGAGCACGGGCCGGAAGGTGAGCTTCGCGGTGCGGCCGATCACCTCGAGCGCGCGGTCGCGGTCCTCGATGCCGGGGAGCTGGACGAGGACGTCGTCGCCCTGGCGGGCGATCTCCGGTTCGGCGACGCCGAGGCTGTCGACGCGGCTGCGGATGATCTCGATCGTCTCGTCGAGCACCCCGGTGTCGACGGGCTGGCCCGGCTGCTCCACCGGGCTCAGGATCACGCTGATCCCGCCCTGCAGGTCCAGGCCGAGCCGCGGGCGCTGACCGCTCGCGAGCCAGCCCACGAAGCCGCCTACGACGAGTGCGACGGCGACGAGCGAGGCGACGAGTCGTGCTCTGTCCACGCGGGTCTTCCCTGGTCTCGCGGTTGGCGGTCAGCCGATGGGGATGTCGTTGGCGACGATGCGGAACTCGCATCCGAGGGTCCGCGCAGCCCGGCGGCACATGATCATCCGGTCGAGGAAGATCTCGAAGTACTCCATGAGGCCGCTGATCTCGGTGTCGAGCTCCAGCTCGAGCGTGATCGTCGCCGCCTCCGCGTCGACCCGCTGGAAGCTGCGGGTCACCGCGAAGTTCACGCGGTCGTGGATGTCGATCGCCGTGTCGGCCTTCTCCCGAACCCGGCTGCGGTGGACGTCGGACTTGTCGGCGAGGATCACCGCCGCCGCGACCGGCCCGACGCTGGTCCCGTACTGCTCCTCGTGGTTGCCGACCGCCGACATCACGATGCCGATCCGGTACGGGTCGACGCCGAGTCGCGCCAGCGCGTCGTGGGCGATCCAGGCCGAGGAGATGCCGTGGTTCGCGCGGCTGACGACGTTGCCGACGTCGTGGAGGTAGCCGCCGAGCGCGGCCAGCTCGCAGAGCTCCTCGGCCGCATCGAGGTGCTTCAGGACGTTGTGGGCGATGCGCCCGACGAGGCTCGCGTGGCGGAACCCGTGCTCGGTGAAGCCCTGCACCGCGAGGAACTGGTCGGCGAGCTTGATGAACGCGGTCACGCTGGGGTCGTGCTCGATCTTCTCGAGCAGCGCGATCCGGGTCCCCGTGCGCTCGATCGCCTCCTCGCCCGCCTCGCCGGCCTCGCGGATCGCCTCGTCCGCGTCGGCGCCCCGCAGGAGCTGCAGCTCCGGGGCCTCCCTGACGACCGTCGCGGGATCGGGCGGCGTCGTCGGCCGGTCGGGTGTCTCGTCACCCGACCGCAGGTCGAACTCCGCGCCCTCGGTCACGACGTCGGCGCCTCCGGCTCGGCGGCGGTCTCCTCGGCGACGTTCTTCGCGATCGACGAGCGCTGGAAGCGCAGCACGATGTCCTCGGTGACCTCGAGGTCGACGTAGCTGTCGGTCAGCGTGTCGACGCGGCCGTGCATGCCCCCGATCGTGACCACGTCGTCCCCGACGCGCAACGACTCGAGCATCTGCCGGTGGTCCTTCTGCCGCTTCTGCTGCGGGCGGATCAGGAGCAGGTACATCACCGCGATGAAGAGGACGAAGATGAGGATGCTGGCGTCCATCGTGGGGCCCTTCTGATGGCAAGATCGTCCACGGAGCGTTGCCGGCCCCGGCGGTTCGCCCGACGTGGGTCGCAGCAACGCCCGCCGGACGGCGGGCGTAGGAGGATGCTACCAGCTACGGCGCTCCCGACCCGCGGGCTCGCGGACCAACCCCCCTCCTGCGTTCCCTCGCCGGTACCCGTGTGCCCCACCCGGTCTTGGTCCGCCGGCTCGGTCGCTCTCTCCGGCGCCTCCTCGAGGCGCCTCCGTGGAGTCGTCGGGTCGGTCCGCCAGCCCCGCTCCGCCCTACGCGCGGTCCTCGAAGAGCGAGGGGGCCGCGGGCGAGCCCTCCGGCGGGGCGACGCCGACGTGCTCGTAGGCGATCGCGGTCGCGACGCGACCGCGGGGCGTCCGCTGGACGAGCCCCCGCTGGATGAGGAAGGGCTCGACGACCTCCTCGATCGTGTCGGTCTCCTCGCCCACCGCGGTCGCGAGGGTCGCGAGGCCCACCGGGCCGCCGGCGAAGCGGGCGACGATCGCCTCGAGGACCCGGCGGTCGAGGCGGGCGAGGCCGAGCTCGTCCACCTCGAACACGTCGAGCGCGGCGTGGGCGATGTCACGATCGATCGTCCCCTCCGCCTCGACCTCGGCGTAGTCGCGGACGCGGCGGAGGAGGCGGTTCGCGATCCGCGGCGTCCCCCGGGACCGTGACGCGATCTCGCACGCCCCTGCGGGGTCGATCGTGATGTCGAGGAGCCCGGCCGAGCGGCGGACGATGCGATCGATCTCGTCCGGTGCGTAGAACTCGAGGTGGGCGGCGAAGCCGAACCGGTCGCGCAACGGCGACGTCATGAGTCCGGTCCTGGTGGTCGCACCGACCAGGGTGAAGCGCGGGATGTCGAGCCGGATCGAACGCGCCCCCGGCCCCTTGCCGACGATGATGTCGAGCTGGAAGTCCTCCATCGCCGGGTAGAGGATCTCCTCGACCTGCCGCGGAAGCCGGTGCGCCTCGTCGATGAAGAGGACGTCGCCGGGCTCGAGGCTCGTGAGGATCGCGGCGAGGTCACCGGGGCGCTCGAGCGCCGGACCCGACGTCGCGCGCAGCTGGGTGTCGAGCTCGCGGGCGATGATCCACGCGAGGCTCGTCTTGCCGAGACCGGGCGGACCCGACAGCAGCACGTGGTCGGCGGGCTGGCCGCGGCCGATGGCCCCCCGCAGGACCACCTCGAGCTGCCGCTTCACGCGGTCCTGGCCGACGAACTCGCCCAGCCGCTTCGGCCGCAGCGACGCCTCGAAGCCGTCCTCGCCCGGCAGCCGCGCCGCCGCGAGCACGTCGTCGGGAACGGGGGCCGCGTCGCTCATGACCTGGCGACCACCGCTCCCGCTGCTCGAGTCGCTCATGCGATCCCCGCCCCGGCGAGACTCCGCAGCGCAAGCCGGAGGAGCTCGCGCTCGTCGCCCTCGAACCCGTCAAGGGCAGCGAGGGCACGCTGCGCCTCCGCGTGCGTGTAGCCGAGCTCCATGAGCGCGAGGCGGACCTCCGCCCGCACGCCGTCCCCCGTGCCGCGGCCGGGGACAGGCGCAAGGTCGACCGCCGGCGCCCCCAGCTTGTCGCGCAGCTCGAGGACGAGCCGCTGGGCGAGCTTCTTCCCGACGCCGGGGATGAGCGTGAGCGACTCGACGTCCTCGTCCGCGATCGCGCGATGGAGCGCCGGCGGCGCGTGCGTCGACAGGGCCGCGAGCGCGAGCCTCGGCCCGACACCCGACGCGCCGAGCAGCGACTCGAAGAGCTCGCGCGCCTCGAGAGACGGGAACCCGTAGAGGTCCATGGCGTCCTCGCGGACCTGGAGCGACGTGTGGAGCTCGACCTCCTCCCCTGCCGCCGGCAGGCGCGCGGCGAGCGACGAGGGCACGAGCACGCGGTAGCCGACGCCGTGGACGTCCACCACGACCTCGACGCTCTGGGGTCGGTCGGCGAGCCGGGCGACGATCGTGCCGCGGAGGTGGCCGATCACCGCCCCGCCTCCCGTCCCGGGTCGCTGACACGGACGTGGGAGCGCTGGAGGACGGCCTCCCAACCGCCCCGCCCGGCAGCTTCGGCCTCTGCGCGCGCCGCCGCGAGCCGGTCGGAAGCCCCGGTCGTGGTCGCAGCTCCGGCGTCGACGCGCAGATGAGCGAGGTGGCAGAGCGCGACCGCGAGCGCGTCGGCGGCGTCCGCCGGGGTCGGCGGGTCGGCGAGGTGGAGCTGCGCGGCGACCATCCGGGCCACCGCGCCCTTGTCGGCGGCGCCATGGCCGGCGACCGCGAGCTTCACGTCGTTCGGGCTGTAGCTCGCGACCGGGACGCCGGCCTGCGCGGCCGCGAGGAGGGCGACGCCGGCCGCCTGGCCGACCCCCATCGCGGTCCTGGCGTTCGCGGAGAAGAGCACGCGCTCGCAGGCGATCGCGTCCGGGGCGTGGACCCGGATCGCCTCGCACAGGGCCGCGTGCAGAGCTGCGAGCCGGACGGCCGTGGGCTCCTCCCGGTCGGTGCGGACCACGTCGACGGCGGCGAGCCGGGGCCGGCTCGCGGGACCGTCGACGACGCCGACGCCGCAGCGGGTCAGGCCGGGGTCGACGCCGAGCACCCGGAGACGGGCGCGGGGCGTGTGGGCGCGGGACACGGACTCCCCTCCGGGACGGTCCGAACAGGTGTTCAGGAGGGTAGCAACCGGAGCCTGCCGTTCAGAGGAACCGGCACCGGGCCCTGTGGACGGCCGTGCCGACGGCACGGCTGGGGACTATGCCAGGAAGGGGACCACGACCACGTACGCGGCGACCAGGAGAGCCCCCTCCAACCGAGTGACCTGCCGCGCCGTCAGCATGAAGAGGCTCGCGACCAGCGCAACCCCGAGCATCAGAGCGACGGCGAACCCGGTCAGCGTCGGGTCGACCGCCTGCCCCGGCCCGGCCAGTGCGGCCGCCCCGGCCACCGCAAGGCTGTTGAAGATGTTGCTGCCCAGCAGGTTGCCGACGACCAGGTCGGTCTCGTCCTTGCGCGCGGCCTGGATGGCGGTGGCGAGCTCCGGCAGCGACGTCCCGATCGCGACGAGCGTCAGCCCGATGAACCCCTCGGTGAGGCCGATGCGAGAGGCGAGGCTGGACGCCCCCCCGATGAGGATCTGCGCCCCCGCCACCGTGCCCACGAGCCCGAGCAGCGTCCGTGTGACCTCGACCCTGAGCGGATGGGGGCTGCTCTCCTCGAGGAACTCGTCGACCTCCTCGGCGAGGACCAGATCGTCGGTCGCACGCCCGGCGGCGAAGATCCACGTCAGGGCTGCGCCCATGGCGACGAGGAGCACGATGCCCTCGACGACGGAGAGGCCTCCCTGGACCACCAGCCCGAACGCGAGCACCGCTGCGACGCTGAGCGGCGTCTCTCGGCGGAGGATCGAGCTCTTCACCGTGAGCGGGCGCATGAGGGCCGCGGCGCCGAGGACCAGCGCCAGGTTCGCGGTGTTGGAACCGACGATGTTCCCGACCGCGATGCCGACCCGGTCCTGGGCCGCAGCGAGCGTCGAGACGACGAGCTCGGGAGCACTCGTCCCGAAGCCGATCACGACCGCGCCGATCACGACCGAGGAGAGCCGCAGCCGCACCGCGAGGCGGGCCGCGCCGATCACGAACTGGTCGGCGGCGTACCCGAGCAGCGCGAGACCGCCGGCGAGCGCGAGGAGATCGGGGATCATGGGCGGCGGAGGCTAGTGGTGCGGATCTCCGACGCCCGGACCGGGTCACCGCCCTCCCGGCCGGCGGACCCGCAGGAGCTCACTCGGCGGAGAGCTCCGGGATGACCTCGTCGGGGATGTCCTCGTTCGAGTAGAGATCCTGGACGTCGTCGTTGTCGTCGATCGCGTCGAGGAGCCGCAGCAGTCGCTTGACCGCATCGCGCTCGGTGATCGGGACGAGGGTCGACGGGACCATGGTCGACGCCGCCTCCCGCACGGGAAGCCCCTTGCCCTCGAGCGCCTCGCGCAGTCCGCGCGTGTCGGTCGGGGCGCACCACGCGATGACGCGGTGGTCCTCGATCGTGACGTCCTCGAGGCCCGCGTCGAGTCCCGCCGCCAGGATGTCGTCCTCGGTGACGCCGTCGCTGCCGAGCACGACCTGACCGCGCCGGCTGAAGAGATAGCCGACCGCGCCCGGCTCGGCCAGGCTGCCGCCGTTCTTCGTGAAGATCGAGCGGATGTCCGAGGCCGTGCGGTTGCGGTTGTCCGTGAGGCAGTCCACGAGGACCGCGACGCCGTTCGGCCCGTAGCCCTCGTACTGGACGGCCTCGTAGCTCGTCCCCTCGAGCTCGCCGGCGCCGCGCTTCACCGCGCGCTCGATCGTGTCCTTCGGGACCGAGTTGTCCTTCGCGCGCTGGATCGCGTCCGCAAGCGTGGGGTTCGCGTCCGGGTCGCCGCCGCCCTCCCGCGACGCGACCTCGACGGCCCGTGTCAGGCGTCCGAAGAGCTTGCCGCGGCGTGCGTCGGCGGCGCCCTTCCTGTGCTTGATCGTGGACCACTTGCTGTGCCCGGACATGACCCGTTCCCGTGCGGTTCGCGCCTCGAGGGTACCTCCCGGCAAGACCATGAACCCTGCGCCGGCGAGGGATAGTTTCCCGTCG
>JBOHEE010000171.1:0-4490 GCA_050700895.1 Nitriliruptorales bacterium
CGGCGGCGTCGACCGCGGCTTCGAGCGCGACGAGCGCGGTGCGGGCATCTCCGTCCGCCACGGCGGCGAGGTGGTCGACGGCGTCGTCGCCGAGCGCGACCCGCCCGCCGTAGCCGCGCCCGGGAACGCGCTCGGCGCGGCGGACGATGCGGGCGACCGCCTCCCGGTCGAGGGGTTCGAGGCGCAGCAGCCGGCAGCGCGAGATCAGGGGCGAGTTCAGCTCGAAGAAGGGGTTCTCGGTGGTCGCCCCGATGAGGGTGACCCAGCCGTTCTCGACCGCCGGCAGCAGGGCGTCCTGCTGCGACCTGTTGAAGCGATGGATCTCGTCGATGAACAGCACCGTGGCGGCCCCCGCATCCAGGCGCTGGCGGGCGCGCTCGATGACGGCGCGGACGTCCTTCACCCCGGCACTGACCGCGGAGAGCTCCTCCCACGCCGACCGGGTGGTCGCGGCGATGACCGCCGCGAGGGAGGTCTTGCCGCTGCCGGGCGGCCCCCAGAGCAGGATCGAGCCCAGCTCGTCGCGCTCGAGCAGGGTGCGGAGCTGGGTCCCCTCCCCCACGAGGTGCGTCTGGCCCTCGAACTCCTCGAGCGTCCGCGGACGCATGCGCGCGGCGAGCGGAGCCCCGGCACGGGGCAGGACGGAGGGGCGGTCCTCTCCGGCGTCCTCGAAGAGCTGCTCCATCCCGCCGAACCTACCCGTCCGCGGTCCCCTCCTCGCGGGCCTTGCGGATCTCCGGGGTGAGCTCGAGGCCGACCTCGGCGAGGGCGGCCTCCTCGAGCGGCGAGGGGGCGTCGGTCATCGGGTCGGCGCCGGTCTGGGTCTTCGGGAACGCGATCACGTCACGGATCGAGCTCGCCCGGGCGAGCAGCATCACGACCCGGTCGAGGCCGACCGCGAAGCCGCCGTGGGGCGGCGCCCCGTAGGACAGCCCGCGGAGGAGGAAGCCGAAGCGGTCGACCGCCTCCCCCTCCGAGACTCCGAGGAAGGCGAGGACCCGGGCCTGGAGCGCTCGGTCCTGGATCCGGATCGACCCGGACCCGAGCTCGAAGCCGTTGAGCACGAGGTCGTACGCGCGGGCGCGCGTCTCGCCGGGACGGCCCTCGAAGCCCTCGAGGTCGTCGGGGTGGATGCCGGTGAACGGATGGTGGACGGGGGCCCAGGTCCCGTCGTCCTCCTGCTCGAACATCGGGAAGTCGACCACCCAGAGGAACTGCCACGCCTCCTCGCCGACCAGGTCGCGGTCCTTCGCGACGGCGATGCGGAGCGCCCCCATGAGCTGCCGCGTCCAGGTGATCGGGCCGGCGCCGAAGAAGATCGCGTCGCCCGGCCCGGCGCCGGTCTCGCCGAGGACGCCGGCGATCTCCTCCTCGCTCATGAACTTCGCGAGCGGCGACCGGAGGCTGCCGTCCTCCTCGACGACACCCCAGGCCAGACCCTTCGCCCCGCGCTGCTTGGCCCAGTCGGTCCAGGCGTCGAACTCGCTGCGGGACAGCTCCGAGCCGCCCGGCAGCGCGAGCGCGACGACCGCCCCCCCGGCGCTCAGTGCCCCCAAGAAGACGCCCACCTCCGTCCCGGCGAAGACCCCGGACAGGTCGGCGAGCTCGAGGTCGAGGCGCAGGTCGGGCTTGTCGGAGCCGAACCGCCGCATCACCTCCTCGCAGGTCATGCGCGGGAAGGGCAGCTCGAGCTCCACGCCGGTGGCGTCGCGCCAGACGGCGGCGATCACCTCCTCGAGGATCCCGTAGACGTCCTCCTCCGTGAGGAAGCTCATCTCGAGGTCGAGCTGGGTGAACTCGAGCTGGCGGTCCGCTCGGAGGTCCTCGTCGCGGAAGCAGCGCGCGATCTGGTAGTAGCGCTCCACCCCGGCGACCTGGAGCAGCTGCTTGAAGAGCTGCGGCGACTGCGGCAGCGCGTACGCCTCCCCCGGCTGGAGCCGCGACGGCACGAGGAAGTCGCGGGCGCCCTCCGGCGTCGGGCGGGTGAGGATCGGGGTCTCGACCTCGATGAAGCCGTGGTCCTCCATGACCCGCCGGATCGAGCTGTTCACGCCGGCGCGGAGCTTGAGGTTGCGCAGCATCTCGGGCCGGCGGAGGTCGACGTAGCGGTGACGGAGCCGCAGGACCTCCTCGGCGTCGATGCCGTCCTCGACCGGGAACGGGGGCGTGTCCGACTCGGCGAGGACGGTCAGCTCGCTCGCCGCGACCTCGATGTCCCCGGTGTCGAGACGCGGGTTCCCCATCCCTTCCGGTCGGGCACGAACCGTGCCGGTGACGAGCACGACCCACTCGTTGCGGAGGCGGTGGGCGGCCTGGAGCGCCGTGCTCGCCTCGGGGTCGGCGACGACCTGGACGACGCCACTGCGGTCGCGGAGGTCGATGAAGGCGACCCCTCCGTGGTCGCGGCGCGTGTCGACCCAGCCGGCGAGGGTGACCTCCTCGCCGACATGGTCGCTGCGAAGCGTTCCCGCCCCGTGGGTGCGCATGGCACCGAACGGTGAGATCGCCACCGAAGAGCCTCCGTCGTCAGTCTGGGATGTCGTCAGCCGGGGACCGCACCGCGTCGAGGACCGCGTCGCGGGTCACCTCGCGCTGCTCGCCGGTCCCGAGGTGCTTGACGGTGACCGTGCCGGCCGCAAGCTCCTGCTCCCCCAGGATCACCGCGGTCGCGGCGCCGGACCGGTCCGCCTGGCGCATGCCCGCCTTGAAGCTCTTCCCGTCGAACGCGAGGTCGCACGCCAACCCCGCGCGCCGCAGCTCGGTCGCGAGGGCGAAGCCGGCCGGACGCGCGTCGCCAACCGCGACGATGAAGGTCTCCACGCGCCGCTCTGCATCGAGCGCCGCATCGGCGGTTCGTAGCGCGAGGAGGGTCCGATCCACGCCGAGGGCGAACCCGATGCCGGTGAAGCGCTCCCCTCCGAGCTCCTCTGCGAGCCCGTCGTAGCGCCCGCCTCCTCCGACGGCGGCCTGCGCCCCGAGTACGCCGCTCTGGTACTCGAAGGTGGTGCGCGTGTAGTAGTCGAGTCCCCGGACCAGGCGCGGAGTCTCCTCGAAGGGCACGCCCGAGTCGTCGAGGCCGGCGAGCACGGTGGCGTGGTGGGTGCGGCAGGCGTCGCAGACGTGGTCCGGGAGGAGCGGCGCCTCCGCGATCGCGGCCTGGCAGCCCTCCTCCTTGCAGTCGAAGACACGGAGAGGGTTCGTCTCCTTGCGGCGCCTGCACTCGCGGCAGAGCTGCTCGTCGATCCCGTCGAGGAAGGTGCGGAGCCGCTCGACGTAGGCGGCGCGACAGTCCGGGCCGGCGTGGCCCATCGTGTTGACGAGGAGTCTGACCTGGGGGGCGCCGACCGCAGCGAGCGCGTCCCAACCGACGACCACCACCTCGGCGTCGAGCAGCGGGTCCTCCGACCCGAGCGCCTCGATGCCGACCTGGACGAACTCGCGCTGGCGCCCCGCCTGGGGGCGCTCGTGGCGGTAGAAGCTGCCCGCGTACCAGAGCTTCGCGGGCAGGTTGCCCTGCTTCGGCAGGTGGTGCTCCAGGGCTGCGCGCATGACCCCCGCGGTCCCCTCCGGGCGAAGCGTGAGGGAGCGGCCGCCCTTGTCCTCGAAGGTGTACATCTCCTTCTGGACGATGTCGGTGGAGCCGCCGACGCCGCGCGCGAACACCTCGGTGTGCTCGAACACGGGGGTGCGGATGCGCTCGTATCCGGCCAGACGGACGACGCGGACGAAGCCGGCCTCGACGGCGTCGAAGCCCGCCGAGTCGGGCGGGAGCCAGTCCGGCGCGCCTCGCACCCCCTCGAGGGCGGCGGTCCGTGACTCGGGGCTGGTCGTCTCGCCGCTCACAGATGCCGTCCCCGCGGCATGCCTCTCGCGAGGATCTCGGCGACGAAGGGATTCGACGACCGCTCGCGTCCGACGGTCGTCGCGGGGCCGTGGCCCGACAGGACGAGCGTCGCGTCGTCCAGCGGAAGGACGGTCCGGTCGATCGAATCGAGCAGCTGCTGCGTCGAGCCGCGGGGGAAGTCGGTCCGACCCACCGACCCGGCGAAGATGAGGTCCCCGGAGAGGAGGATCCCCTCCTGGGGCGCCTCCGTCGAACCCCCGAACGAGACGGTCGCGCCGCCGACCCCGGTCGCGAGGAACGCGCAGTGTCCCGGCGTGTGTCCGGGGGTGTGTCGCGCGGTGAGCTCGATGCCGCCGACGTCGAGCACCTGGCCGTCGGCGACGTCCTCGAGGCGGTCGGTCGGGGGCTCCCATGGCCTGCCCATGAACGGCTCGAGCGCGCCCCTCGGCATGCCGATCCCACCGCCGGGATCGTCCCACAGCCAGCGGTCGCCGGGGTGGAGGAGGACCGGCGCGTCGAGCTTCTGCGCAAGTTCGGGCACGGCCCAGATGTGGTCGAGGTGTCCGTGGGTCAGGAGGACCGCTCGGCACGCCACCTCGTGCTCATCGAGCGCCCCCGGGACCCAGTCGGCGGCGTCCTCGCCGGG
>JBOHEE010000172.1:0-2525 GCA_050700895.1 Nitriliruptorales bacterium
AGCGCCGCCGCGGCGGCGTGGGGGTTCGTCGCCTTCGAGTCGTCGATCCAGGTGATCCCGTCGCTCACCGCGACCACCTCGATCCGGTGCCGCCCGGGGCGGAATGCACGCGCGGCCGCAGCCACGCCCTCCGGTGACCCGCCCGCAGCGAGTGCGGCGGCCGCGGCGACCGCGGTGTTGCTGATCTGGTGCGGGGCCGTCACCTGGAGCTCGTCGAGCGCAAGGATGCGGCCGCCGTGGCCCTCGAGGTTCGCGACGAGGTGGCCGCCCTCGACACCGACACCGGCGTCCGGCACTCCCTCGACCGTCGCCCAGGCGATCCGGCCGGGTGCGTTGTCCCGCACGAGGTCGCTCGCACGCGGGTCGTCGCGGTTGCCGACCGCCCAGTCGGACGGCCGCTGCGCCGCCCACAGGCGCGCCTTGGCGGCCTCGTAGGCCGCCAGGTCGCCGTGCCAGTCGAGGTGGTCCGGAGCCAGGTTCACGAGCACGCCGACCTCGGGGCGCAGCCGCTCGCAGAAGCGCAGCTGGAAGGACGACAGCTCGGCCACGAGGATCGTGTCGTCGGGTGCCGTCGTCGCGACCTCGGTGAACGCGGCGCCGATGTTGCCGCAGGCGGCGGCGGCGAGGCCCGAGGCCCGCAGCATGGCGGTGACGAGCTCGGTGACCGTGGTCTTGCCGTTCGTGCCGGTCACGCCGACGACCCGGCGGGGGGCCAGCCGCCAGCCGAGCTCCGGCTCGGACCAGACCGTGACTCCGCGAGTGAGCGCCTGTTGGAGCAGCGGCGCCGACTCCGGCACACCCGGGGACGGCACCATGAGGTCGACCGTGGCGTCGACCTGGGCGTCACCGGCAGCTCCGGTTTCCAGCTCGACCCCGTCGGGGAGGTCGGCGGCACGCGCCACGTCCTCGTCCGCCTCGATCGCGACGACGTCGACGTCCGCCGCGACGAGGGCCCGGACGGCGGCGAGCCCGGAACGGCCGAGTCCGACGACAAGGGCGCGGCGCGCGGTCAGCGCCTCAGACACCGGTCAGCCCTCCCGCGGCGAGGAACTCGGTGTAGAAGATGCCGAGGCCGACGGCGACGCCGATGCCCGCGAGGATCCAGAAGCGGACGATGACCGTGGTCTCCTGCCATCCCTCGAGCTCGAAGTGGTGGTGGATCGGGGCCATGCGCAGCACCCGCCGGCCGAAGCCGCGGAACGCGATGATCTGCGCGATGACGCTCACCGCCTCGATGACGAAGATCCCGCCGAGGGTGACGAGCAGAAGCTGCGTGTTCGACCCGAGCGCGAGCCCGGCCATGAGGCCGCCGAGCGCGAGCGAGCCGGTGTCGCCCATGATGATCCGGGCCGGCGGGGCGTTCCACCACAGGAAGCCGGCCGTCGCGGCCATCGCCGACGCCGAGATGATCGCCATGTCGTGCGCCGCCAGGTTCTCGACGCCGGGATAGAAGGCCGGGTTGCGCCACTGCCAGAACGTGATGAGCGTGTAGGCGGCCAGCACCTGGACGCTCGACCCGGCGGCGAGCCCGTCGAGCCCGTCGGTGAAGTTCACCGCGTTCGACGTCCCGGACAGCATCAGGAACACCCACACGACGAAGAGGCCGATCGCGAGCTTCGGCCCGAACTCCCCCACGAACGAGATGCGCGTCGAGACCCCGCCGAAGTTCGTGCCGAGGAACGCGAACGCGATCGCGATGAGCGCCTGGCCGCCGAACTTCGCCGTCTTGTTCAGGCCGAGGTTGCGGGCGAGGCGGACCTTGATGAAGTCGTCGAGGAACCCGACCGCGCCCATCCCGACGAAGGTGAGGAGGACGAGGAGACCCTTCGGGGTGATCGGCACGCCCAGGAGGCGCGCGGCGATGTAGCCGACGAGGCCCGCGAGCACGATCGCGGTGCCGCCCATCGTGGGGGTCCCGGCCTTCGCGCTGTGCAGGTGCTCGATGTCCTCGCGGATCATCTGCCCGAAGCCCTGCCGCCGGAAGTAGCGGATGACGAGCGGGGTGACGACCACCGCGGCGAGGAACGAGACGGTCGCTGCGAGGATGATCGCTCTCACGCCGCTCCCTCCTCGCGCTCTCCGAGGAGGCCCGCGGCGACGCTCTCGAGCCCGGCGACGCGGCTGCCCTTCACGAGGACGACGTCGCCCGGGCCGACTGCCTCGCCGACGACCTCGAGCGCGGCCTCGGCGTCCGCGACCACCGACAGGCCCGCGGCGGCCATCCCAGCGTCGGTCGCGCCGACGGCGATGCCCTCCGCGTCCGCGCCGACCACGACGAGGCGGTCGACGCCGAGCTCGACGCACCGACGTCCAAGGCGCTCGTGCTCCTCTCCGGCGACGTCCCCGAGCTCGGCCATGACCCCGAGGACGGCCCAGGTGCGCCCGCTGCGCTCGATCGCGACGAGGGTCTCGAGCGCCGCGGTCATCGACGCGGGGTTCGCGTTGTAGGCGTCGTTCAGCACGACGACCCCCTCGGCCTCGGCGACCTCGCTGCGCCAGGCGCTGACTCGCGCGCGGTTCAGGGC
>JBOHEE010000173.1:0-4494 GCA_050700895.1 Nitriliruptorales bacterium
GGGACTCAGCACTCTCCCCCAGACCGGGCCCCACCGCAACCCTCCGTAGTGACACCGACCCTGACGCGATCAGGCCCCTACAACGTCACAGACCGTGGCGCCTGACAGTTGCTGGAGGGCACGATCCACCCATAGTCGACACCGTTCACGGTGACACGACCCACATTAATGCCCTTCATGTGCGCGTCAAGAGCCTCTCCTGAGTCCCTCCGGAACACCGGAGCGCCGCTGTCTCCCGGCTGTTGTGCATACTGGGCGTACGCTTGGCAGACGTATCGCACCTTGACCCCTCCGATCGTCATGTTGACGCTGATGCAGGTGCCTTGGACGTTTCCACTTTGCCGTCCACTCGAACGCCCCACCATGGCTACCAGGGCTGGCGCTAACGGGTTGTTGGCTCCGATGATGCGTCGTTCGGTGCTCCCGTCCCAAGCAATGGTGCCCTCAGCGGAGGGCCACGCAACAACTCCGGGCCTCACGGAGATCCCGAAGTAGTGGGACGCGAAGTTGACGTCCGCGAATCGGCATTGCCGATCCGACGGGCATGTGTGCCCCGTCACAGGTCCGGTCCACCATCTTCCATCGCGTGATTCGAAGCCGATCAGGTTCTGCATGCGTGGCTGACCGTAGTTGGTCATGTCGCCTTGGCCATTGCTGGAGTCCGACCCGAGGAGGGTTGAGCAATGGCTGGCTGTGATGAAGCCTGGGATGCCGTCGAGGAACGACGGCATGCCGAGGCTGCAGAGCCCTTCGAGTCCATCTGTTCGAAGCCATCCGATCTGGAGTCCCCCGCGAGGGGGACGGTGTGCTCGTCCCGCAGACTCGACCCGAACTCGAAGGGCGAACTGGCGGCGATCTGTATGGCGCTGGGCGGCACTCCAAGGGCCGCCGCGCGCGCCCGAACCTCTGCTCCCTGCCGTCCGGGATCCCCCACGCCGATGACGATCCGGTTGATGGTCTCGTCGATGTCCGTGAAGACGTGGTCGACGTCGAGGTCGGTGAAGAGCCGCATGTGCCAGTCATGCAGCTCCTCCCACGAGAAGTCCGCTCTCAGCGGGCGAGCCACTGCGGCGGCAACCGAGACGTCTTCGAGGACGCGGGCTGCGGTCTCACGCGCGCGCCTGGCGTTCTCCTGGCGAGCCTCCGCGCCAGTGACCCGATCAGTCAGCCACACGTTGAGGGTCTCCTCGTCATCGCTGAGGAACAGTCCCCCGAAGGCCGGGACCTCCTGCGCCACTTCGAGCAGCTGTTGGTCATAGCTCTTCCACGCCCGGTCCTCTTCCGTCTCCGGCTCGTCGACGGGGGGCGCAACCGGCGGATCATCATCCGACTGGAGACGCGCGTCTGCTTGCGGGGCCAAGTTGGACAGGACGAACGCGATCGCGATGAAGAGCGGAATGACGACGCGGCGACCAGCAATGGCAGTGACTGACGCTCGACTCATGGACGCAAACATGGGGCCTCCGACTCGTGTCGACTTCGTGTCGACGTCTTCCGTCAACGTTCGCCAACAGTGCGTACGGGCCTGCGTACGTTCTGCTTACGGTCCGAACCGAAGATCTGACGGCCCGCCAGCGCTCAATGGGGCTGGTCCGGGTGTTCTGCCTCTCGGTGACCCGTGAACGAGGCGATTGCGGCAGGCGAGGCGTCGTCGTCGCCCTGTCAGGAGCTGCCCTCGCCCCTTGCGCGTCGCCGCCTCAAGATCGGGCCGATGGCAGCCGTCACTCGCATGCCACGGGATTCGCGCGGGGTCGTCGATGACGTACTGGCTCGTCAGTACCGGTAGTCGTCGCGCTTGTAGGGGCCTTCGGGGGCGACCCCGAGGTAGGCGGCCTGCTCCGGGGTGAGCTCGGTGAGGTGGGCGTCGAGCTTGTCGAGGTGGAGCCGCGCGACCTCCTCGTCGAGGTGCTTGGGCAGCACGTAGACCTCGGGCTTGTAGCTCTCGTGGTTCGTCCACAGCTCGAGCTGGGCGATCACCTGGTTCGTGAACGACGTGCTCATCACGAACGACGGGTGCCCGGTCGCGCAGCCGAGGTTCACGAGCCGGCCCTCGGCGAGGAGGATGATCGAGCGCCCGTTCGGCAGGTGGACGAGGTCGACCTGCGGCTTCACGTTCTCCCACTCGAACTCGCGCAGGCGCTCGACCTGGATCTCGATGTCGAAGTGGCCGATGTTGCACACGACCGCCTGGTCCTTCATCTCGAGCATGTGCTCGAGGGTGATGACGTCGCGGCACCCGGTTGCGGACACGAAGATGTCGGCGACCGGGGCGGCCTCCTCCATCGTCACGACGCGGTAGCCCTCCATGGCGGCCTGGAGGGCGTTGATCGGGTCGATCTCGGCGACCCAGACCCGCGCCCCGTAGGCCTCGAGCGCCTGGGCGCTGCCCTTGCCGACCTCGCCGAAGCCGGCGACGACGCAGACCTTGCCGGCGAGCATGAGGTCGGTCGCGCGCTTGATCCCGTCGACGAGTGACTCACGGCAGCCGTAGAGGTTGTCGAACTTCGACTTCGTGACCGAGTCGTTCACGTTGATCGCCGGCATGCGCAGCGTCCCGGCCTTCTGGCGCGCGTGCAGCGCGTGGACGCCGGTCGTCGTCTCCTCGGACACCCCGCGGATCTCGGCGAGGAGCTCCTCGTGCTCGTCGTGGACGAGCGTCGTGAGATCCCCGCCGTCGTCGAGCAGGAGGTTCGGGCCGAGGTCACCGTCCCCGCTGGGCCACCGCAGGGTCTGCTCGATGCACCACCGGTACTCCCCCTCGGTCTCGCCCTTCCAGGCGAAGACCGGCGTGCCCGCCGCCGCGAGCGCCGCCGCTGCGTGGTCCTGGGTGGAGAAGATGTTGCACGACGACCAGCGCACGTCCGCACCGAGCGCCTGGAGGGTCTCGACGAGCACGGCCGTCTGGATCGTCATGTGGATGCAGCCGGCGATGCGTGCGCCGTCGAGGGGCTTCTCCCCCACGTAGCGCTCGCGCAGCGCCATGAGGCCCGGCATCTCCTTCTCGGCCATCGCGATCTCCCGTCGCCCCCAGTCGGCGAGGCTGAGGGAGGCGACGGCGAAGTCGCCGCTCTGGTCGATGCGGTCGGGGATCTGCACCACGGGAAAGGTCCTTCGACAGGGCGCATCGAGAATACCCGGCCCTCGAACCGCTCCCTCCTCCTCCTCCTCCTCCTCCTGTGGGCACCGCCACCAGGGGGCCCCGGGTGCTCATCGAAGGGTCCACTGCGCGAGTCGCGCCACCGCGCGCTCCTCCAGCGAGAGGCGGACCGGGTCGTCGCGCACGTCGGCGAGATGGTCGAGGAACTGCCGCCGGGGCAGCTCGCGGGCGCCCGTCCCGACGAGGTGCGGCGTGGGGAGCTGGACGTCGAGGAACGAGCCGCCGGCCTCCGCGAACCGGTCGAGCAGCGCGACGAGGGCGACCTTCGACGCGTCGGCGACGCGGTGGAACATCGACTCGCCGGTGAAGCAGCCGCCGACCTGGACGCCGTAGATCCCGCCCACGAGGTCGTCGCCCCGCCAGACCTCGACGCTGTGCGCCCAGCCGAGGCGGTGGAGGCGTCCGTAGGCGGCGCGCATGTCGGCGGTGATCCACGTCCCCTCCCCCGCCGGCCGGTCGGCGCAGCCGGCGACCACGTCCCCGAACGCCCGGTCCGCGGTCGTCGTCCAGCCGCTCCGCGCCATGGTGCGCCGCAGCGAGCGTGACACGTGGAGGCTGTCGGCGGTCAGGATCGCTCGCGGGTCGGGCGAGAACCACGGCAGCGGCAGGCCGGGATGCGGCCACGGGAAGATCCCGCGCCGGTAGGCGGCCACCAGCGTCGCCGGCTCGAGGTCGGCCCCGATCCCGACGACCCCGTCCTCGTCGGCGGCGTCGGGGTCCGGGAACGACCAGCCCGGATGCGGGAGCGGCCGCGGGGACGCGGCGAGACGGTCTCGGCGATCCCCCTCCTCCACCGATGTCACGTCAGGGTCACCCCAAGGAGCGCGACTCCACGATGAGCGCCCCGAGCCGGCGCCGGTGCTCACGTGCGGTGCCGAGCCAGCCGTCCGTGGCGAGGGCACGACGCAGGTAGAGGTGCGGGTCCGCCTCCCAGGTGATGCCGATCCCGCCGTGCGCCTGGGTGCAACGCTCGGCGGCGTGGATCGCGGCCTCCCCCGCCTTCGCCTTGGCGGCGTGGACGGCCTGGTCGACGTCCGCCGCCTCGGCCGCGACGGCCCAGGCGGCGTAGAGGGCGAGCGACCAGGACTCCTCCACCGCGGTCCAGGCGTCGGCGAGCTGATGGGCGACGCCCTGGAAGCGCCCGATCGCCTGGCCGAACTGCTCGCGAACCTTCGCGTACTCGACCGCCAGGTCGATCGCTCCCCTGCCGACGCCGGCGAGCTCGGCGGCGAGCAGGGCGGTGGCGCGGCGCAGCCCACTGTCCGCGCCGGCGTCCGCGGACGCCACCGCGGCGGAGTCGAAGGCGAGATCGGCGAGGGGCCGCGTCGGGTCGAGGG
>JBOHEE010000174.1:0-8813 GCA_050700895.1 Nitriliruptorales bacterium
GCCACGGATCTACCCCTCGGTCACAGGCTGGCACGGATGGGGACGCGGACACGCTCGTCGGGAGGAGCCCTCCTCCCGACGAGCGTACTGCCGCGGGGAGGCTCAACCGGAGGTGGCCTCCTCGACCTTCTGCCTCGCATCTTCGATCGTCTCTTCGGGGACCGGGATGTAGCCGACGTCCTCGATCACCTCGTCGACGTGGTCGAGGTAGAAGCGCACGAAGTCGGCGACGTGCTCCTGCTCGATGAGGGACTGCTCCTTCACGTAGACGAACAGCGGGCGAGCCATCTCGTACGTGTCGTCCTGCGCCGTCTCGACGCTCGGCTCGACACAGCCCGCTCCCGCGTCGTACGCGAGCGCCTTCAGCTGCCCCTGGTTCTGCTGGAAGAAGGCGAAGCCGAAGAACCCCCACGCGCCGGGGGTGCCCGCCACCCCCTGGACGATGATGTTGTCGTCCTCCGAGGCGTTGTAGTCCTGACGCGATCCCCCGAGTCCGAGGACGTCCTCGACCATGAAGTCGTAGGTGCCGGAGTCCGTGCCCGGCGCGAACACCTGAAGCGGCGTGTCGGGGAGGCCGTCGCGGACCTGGTTCCAGCTCGTGGCCGGGGCGTCGGGGCCGAAGATCCTCGTGACCTCCTCAGTCGTGAGGCAGTCCACGAAGTCACTCCGGGGGTTCACGACCATGGTGAGGGCGTCGGTGCCGACGCGGACCTCGACAAACTCGATGCCGTTCTCGGCGCAGAGGTCGGCCTCTTCCTGCTTGATCGGGCGCGAGGCGTTGCTGATGTCGGTGTCGCCGACGCCGCAGAAGCGCTCGAAGCCGCCGCCGGTGCCGGAGATCGACAGGTTCACGGTGACGTCCGGCTGCTCGGCGGCGTACTCCTCGGCGATGGCGTCGGTCAGCGGTCCGACCGTCGACGACCCGTCGATCGCGACCGAGCCGCTCAGCCCGCCGTCCGCTCCGTCGCCGCCGTCGCCGCCCTGGCCGGGGGCGTTGCCGCAGGCCGCCGCCAGCAGGGAGAGACCCACCAGCAGCGCGATCGGTTGCAGTCTCTTCAAGTCCTCGTTCTCCTCCGTGGTGATGACCGGACCGTACGGAGCGCAGGTGGACAGCCGACCACGGCCGCGTGAACGAAAGGTGAACCTGCGAGGACGGATCGAGCGTGTCGTAGCCGGTCGACCACCCGCGGGCGGGTCAGTCGCGTGAGGGGCGGTCCTCGGGGTCCTCGTCGTAGTAGTCGATCTTGTCGACCGGCATCGTCACCGCGGAGAGCAGGTTCATGAGGTGTGCGACGATGCGCTTCAGGTGGCGGAAGTAGAGCGCGCGGGGCACGGCCTCCCGGGCGGTCCGGTCGGAGACGACGAGTTCCGCGACCTTGGCGTCGCACTCGTCGGTGAGCGCATCGCCCTCGTGGATGAGCGCAGCCGCCCGGTCAGCGTCGCGGCTCGCGAAGGCGTCGGCCGCCTGGGTGATCATCTCCGAGACGCGGTCGCGGTAGCGCGCGAGCTCGTCCCGGTCGGCAGCGCCGGCGAACGAGGCGCCCTCGGCCGAGAGGTCGAAGATGTTCTTCGCGTAGTCCCCGATGCGCTCCACGTCCTTCACGACGCTCATGTAGGTGAGGATCGCCGGGATGTCGATGCTGCCGTGCACGCTCGCGTGGACGACGAGCTCGCGCCGGATCTGGCGCTCGGTCTGGTTCACCCGGTGGTCGGTCTCGCGCAGGTCGGGCCCGACGGTGGCGGGGTCTGCACCGCCGACGAGTGCGGCCGTGGCGATGTCGAAGCTGTGGCGGTCGTCGGCGAGCATCCCGGAGAGCTGGCGCTCGATCCAGTCGATGCGGTCCTGGCCGCCGCCTCGCAGGATCCTCAGCACCATGCGACCACCCCGCTCCGGTCTCGATCTGCCACGTCTCTCACCTCACTGGATCAAGGCTACGCCCGCGAGCGGCAGCAGCACGAAGAGCCCGACGACGTACACGGTCACGAGCGACCGGTTGCGCACGGCGAGCTCCGCCATCCCCCGCGCCATCCGGATCGGCACCATCCGGACAGCCGGCACCGGGTACACGAGCGCGATCCCAATGACGTTGAAGAGCGTATGGACGAGCGCGATGACGAGCCCCTCCGGCCGATCGACCGCGAGCGACGCGAGGAGCGCCGTGACCGTCGTCCCGACGTTCGCCCCGAGCGTGATCTGGAACACGTTCGGCAGCGTGATCACGCCGGCGGCGACCATCGGGACGAGGATCGACGTCGTGATGCTCGACGACTGGACCGCGATCGTCACGAGCACGCCGACGACGATCCCCACCGCACCCCCGCCACGTCCGATGATTCGGTTCATCGCCCGCTCGACCCGGCCCGCGACGATCTCACGCATGTTGCGGGTGATGTAGGCGAGGGCGACGAAGATGCACGCGAGGCCGAACACGAGCAGCGCGATCCCGATGGCGGTGCTGATCCCCGTGACCGCATCGAGCCCGGCCTCGACGACCTTGACCGGCGCCTTCACCGCGTCCTTGATCGGGCTCGACGCCTCGGCGCCCCGGACCTCGCTCCTGCCCAGGAGGTCGGCGAGCTCGGCTGCGAGCCGGGACAGGAAGCCGGTCGTGAGCTCGACCGGCAGGAGGACGAGGACGGCGAGCAGGTTGAAGAAGTCGTGGACGGTGGCGCCCGCGAAGGCGCGCTTGAACTCCTCGGGCCGGCGGATGCTTCCCAGCGACGCGAGCGTGTTCGTGACGGTCGTGCCGATGTTCGCGCCCATGATCAGCGGCACCGCGGCGCCGACGGTCAGCGTCCCCGCGCCGACGAGGCCGACGATCGTCGAGGTGGAGACCGAGGAGGACTGCACGAGGACGGTCGCGAGGATGCCGGCGAAGACCCCGGAGATCGGGTTGGCGACGCTCTCGAGGAGCCCCTCCTGGAAGCCGGACCCGAGCGCCTTGATGCCGGTCTCGAGCGCGGAGACGCCGACGAGGAAGAGGTAGAGCAACGCGACGACGAGCGCCGCTCGGGCCGGGTTCGACAGGCCGGGCACACGCCCCGCCTCGGCATCGACCGCGAGCGGTGGCCCGCTCGGTGGGTCGCCCACGCTACTCACTCGGGGGACTACGTCGCGCGCCGCCCCGAGAGGCTTGGACGGCGTCGCTCGACTCCATGAGTCCCCCGACCCCTCTCAGTACTCGACGCCGGCGTACTCGCGCAGCTTCTCGAGCTGATGACGGGCACGGATCTCGCGGATCGTGCCGCTCTTCGAGCGCATGACGAGCGAGTCGGTGATGGCGCCTCTCGGCTCGTAGGTCACGCTCTCGACGAGGCCGCCGCCCGTGATCCCTGTGGCCACGAAGAAGACGTCGTCGCTCTTGACGAGGTCGTCAACGGTGAGGACGCGGTCGACCTCGTAGCCACCCTCCTCGGCGGCGCGTCGCTCCTCGTCGTCGCGCGGCCACAGCCGGCCGAGGAGCTGCCCGCCGAGGCACTTCACCGCGCAGGCCGTGATCACCCCCTCGGGCGTGCCGCCGATCCCCACGAGCATGTCGACGTCCTCGCGCTCGGCCCAGACGGCACGGAGGCCCGCGGACACGTCACCGTGCGTTATGAGCTGTAGACGGGCGCCGCTCCCCCGGATCTCCCGCTTCAGCTCCTCGTGGCGGTCGCGGTCGAGCATCACGACGGTGAGGTCACGGACCTCCTTCCCCTTCGCGTCCGCGACCGCGCGGAGGTTGTCGGCGATCGGCGCGTCGAGGTCGATGACGTCCGCGGCGTCGGGTCCGACGGCGAGCTTCTCCATGTAGACGCACGGGCCTGGGTCGAACATCGTGTCGTGCGGGGCGAGCGCGATGACGGCGATCGCGCCGGGGCGCCCCTCGGCGAGGAGCGCCGTGCCCTCGACAGGGTCGACGGCGATGTCGACCTTCGGGGGGTTGCCGCTGCCGATGCGCTCGCCGTTGAAGAGCATCGGCGCCTCGTCCTTCTCGCCCTCGCCGATGACGACCGTGCCGTCCATCTCGACGGTCGAGAGCATGTGGCGCATGGCGTCGACGGCCGCCTGGTCGCCGGCCTCCTTGTCGCCGCGGCCCTGCCAGCGTCCGGCGGCGAGCGCCGCCGCCTCGGTGACGCGGACCAGCTCGAGCGCGAGGTTGCGCTCCGGACTCTCCTTGGCGGTCATGCCCTGCCCCCTGAGGCTGCTTGACCTGCGGATGTCCCCACGACGGGACTGACGCCAACTCTAATGGCCGCGTTCACCGTCCCGTCACGGACATGTGGCACCCTCTGCCATGGCGTCCGAGACGGAGGTGCGTGTGACCGAGAAGCGACCGCAGGTGCTGTTCGTCTGCGTGCAGAACGCGGGGCGCAGCCAGATGGCCGCGGCGCTCCTCGCCCATCACGCCTTCGGCCGCGTCGAGGTCCGCTCGGCCGGGACGATGCCCGCGGACCAGGTCCATCCCGAGGTGCGCGATGCGCTCGCGGAGTGGGGCATCGACGTCGCCGGGGCGCAGCCGAAGGTCCTCGATGCAGACGAGGTCGAGGCGTCCGATGTCGTCATCACGATGGGTTGCGGCGACGCATGCCCGATCTTTCCCGGGATCCGCTACCTCGACTGGGACCTGACAGACCCGAAGGGCCAGCCGATCGAAGAGGTCCGGCGCATCCGCGACGACATCGACCAGCGCGTCCGCGGCCTCTTGAACGAGCTCGTGTAGGGGGTTCGTGGGACTCGAGAAGTGGAGCGCAGCCCCACAAGTCTCGAAGCTGCGCGGACGTAGTCCCCCGACTGGTAGAGGGGTTCGAGGGCTCAACGCACCCGTCACGGAACGAAGCCGGCCGCGCCGGCGGCGAGGCCGATCGCTCCGCCCGCGAGGACGAGCCAGGCGGACTTCAGCTCGGTCCGCCACAGGGCAAGGCCGGCCGCGAGGAGAAGGCCGGCGGTCAGCGGGTCGACGATCGCGTCGCCGCCGAGCTGGATCAGCACCCCGGCCATGAGCCCGAGCGCGGCGGCGTTCACGCCGTCGAGGAGGTCCGCGCTCCAGGTGCGGTTACGGACGTGGGGCAGGATGCGGGTGAGGCCGCCGACGAACAGGAACGACGGGAGGAAGATCCCGACGGTGGCGACGACGGCGCCGGGCAGGCCGCCGAGGACGTAGCCGATGAAGGTCGCGGTCGTGAACACCGGTCCGGGGGTGAACTGGCCCACCGCGATCGCGTCGAGCAGCTGCTGGTTCGTGAGCACCCCGAGGCGCTCGACGAGGTCGTTGCGGAGGAACGCGAGCAGGACGTAGCCGCTGCCGTAGAGCACCGCCCCGACCTTCACGAACACGCCGAACAGCCGGCCGAGCCCGAGGTTGCCCACGGCGTCCTGGAGGCCCAGCGCGGCGGGGACGAACCCGAGGATCGCGGTCGGGCCGCCGTCCGTGGCCTGCCGCCGGACGAGCCGGACGAGGAAGACAAGGGCCGCGCCGCCGAAGAGCAGCGCGATCTCGTTCAGACCGACGAGGTAGAGGCCGCCGACGGCAACCGCGATCGCCACCTGCGTCGCGCGAGCGAGTGCGCTGCGGGCGAGCTTGACGAGCGCCTGGACGATGATCGCGATGACGACGGGCTTGATGCCGTAGAGGAGCGCCTCGCCACCAGGCGTACTGCCGTAGCGGACGTACACGACGGCGAGCGCCCCGACGATGAGGGCGGCCGGCAGGATGAACGCGGCCCCCGCCACGAAGAGTCCCCGCCAGCCGGCTCGGTGGTGGCCGACGTGCATCGTCATCTCGGTCGAGTTCGGACCGGGGATGAGGTTCGTCGCGCCGATGAGGTCGACGAAGCGCTCGTCGTCCATCCAGCGCCGGCGGGTGACGACCTCGTCGTGCATCATCGCGATGTGGGCGGCGGGTCCCCCGAACGCGACGAACCCGAGCTTGCCGAACAGCCGGACGAGCTCCGCGAGCCGCCCTCCGGCGGGACCGGGTCGCTTCAACTCGCCTAGACCTCCTGGCCTCCGGCGGGCATGCCGAAAGGTCCGGGTGGGAGCGGCGGGACGTCGTCGTGCAGCGCGCGCATGGCGTCGTTCTCCCACGCCACCCGATCCTCGAGACCGGCGAGGACGTTGAAGGCCTTCTTCAGGCGGGCGACGGTCGGCCCGTCGCGGGTCGCCACGAGCGCGAGCCACTCGAGCGCCGCGGCTTCGGCTTCCCCGTCGTCGACGAGGCGCTGGAGGAAGCCAGCGTCGTGGGCCTCCCCCGCGCCCACGTCCCGCGACGACAGCACCCAGTCCTTCGCTGTCCCGAGCCCGACCTGCCCGAGGGTCCGGGCGGTGCCGACCGGGATGCCGTAGATGGCGCCGGGGAAGCGGATCCGCGCCGAGCGGCCGGCGACCCGCAGGTCACAGGCGGCCGCGGCCTCCGCACCGCCGCCGACCGCCGCCCCTTCGATCGCGGCCGCGGTGGGCCTGGGGTGCGTCGAGAGCGCCTCGTAGAAGGTCGTGAAGAGCTCGGTCCGCCGGGCGCCGCCGTCCGCGAGCTCCTCGCGGATGTCCGCCCCGGCGCTGAAGACCCCGCCGGCGCCGGTCAGGAGGACGCCCCGGACCCGGTCGTCACCGGCGGCGCCGGCGAGGCCGTCGACGAGCGCGGCGAGCATCGCGGTGTCCATCGCGTTGCGCGCCTCAGGTCGGCGCATCCTGAGGACCCGGACGACGCCGCCCTCGACCTCGCGGTCGTCGACAAGGAGGCGTGGTTCGCTCACGGACGGCTCCGGGATCAGAGGTGGTGGGGGACGGAGGTCACGACCGTATCCCGCCGGAAGAGCAGCCGCGCCTTCAGCACCAGGGCGGTCTGGTTGTGCAGCAGGTGCTCCCACCAGTGGCCGACGACGAACTCGGGGATCAGGACGGTGATGACGTCGTCCTCCCACTGCCGGTCCAGCTCGTCGATGAAGTGGAGGATCGGCGCGGTCAGCTCGCGATACTGCGACAGAATCGTCGTGAGCTCGATGTCGATGCCGTGCGCCTCCCACTCCGCGTTCAGCCTCCGGGCCTCCTCCTCGTCGTAGACGACGGAGACCGCGAACGTGTGCTCCGGCTTCAGCGACCTCGCGTAGGACAGCGCGCGCAGGACGCCCTGGTGGACGGAGGCGACGGGGATGATGACCGTGTTCCGCGGTGGCTCAGGCACCCGCTGGCCCTCCTCGGTACGCAGGGCGTCGGCGACCCGGTCGTAGTGCCGTCGCACGCCGAGGAAGAGGGCGACGAGAGCGGGGATGACGACGACGGGGATCCAGGCGCCGGTCGTGAACTTCGACACGACGATGATCGCGAGCACGAGCGCGGTGCACGTCGCCCCGACGCCGTTGATCCACAGCGCCCGGCGCCAGTTCGGCTCCCGCAGGCGACGGTGGTGGTTGACCATCCCGGCCTGGCTGAGCGTGAAGCCGGTGAAGACCCCCACCGCGTAGAGCGGGATGAGCGCCGTCGTCACGCCGCCGAACGCGATGAGCAGGACGGCGGCGAACGCGGCGAGGACGACGATCCCGTTCGCGAAGACGAGCCGGTCGCCGCGGCGGGCGAGCTGGCGGGGCAGGTAGCCGTCGGCGGCGATGATCGACGAGAGGCGCGGGAAGTCCGCGTAGGCGGTGTTCGCGGCGAGGAAGAGGATCGCCATCGTCGCGAACTGGATGAAGTAGTAGATCGGGGTACCGCGGCCGAAGACGTGACCGCCCATCAGCGACAGGAGCGTCTCGGCCTCGGTCGGGACCGGTCGGAGGTGGTGGGCGAGCACGGAGATGAGGAAGAAGAAGCTCCCGAGGATCGTGGCCATCATGATGAGCGTCCGCGCGGCGTTCCGGGACTCGGGCGGGCGGAACGCCTGGATGCCGTTGCTGATGGCCTCGGTCCCGGTCAGCGCGACCGCGCCGGACGAGAACGCCCGCGCGAGCAGGAAGGCGCCGGCGAGGCCGACGAGTCCCGTCGCCTCGCGGCCACCGGTGACCTCTCCGAGCGCCTCCTGGTCCACCGGCATCGGCTCGAGACCGCCGAAGTAGACCCGGAAGAGCCCGATGCCGACGAGGAGGCCGAGCCCGAGGATGTAGAGGTAGGTCGGGACGGAGAACAGGGTCCCCGACTCGCGTGCCCCGCGGAGGTTCGCGACGGTGAGCAGTGCGACGACGCCCACCGCGAGGGTGACGCGGAAGTCCTGGAGAGCCGGGAACGCCGACACGACCGCGGCCACGCCGGCCGAGACGGAGACGGCGACCGTCAGGGAGTAGTCGACGAGGAGCGACGCCGCGGCGACGAGCGAGGTCCGTACGCCGAGGTTGTCGCGCGCCACGATGTAGGCCCCGCCCCCGGACGGGTAGGCGTAGATCGTCTGCCGGTAGCTCGTGACGACGATCGCCAGCACGACCATGACCACGATCGACAGCGGGACGAGGTAGTCGAGCGCCGCCAACGCCGCGACCGGGATGAGGATGAGGAGGATCTCCTCGGTCGCGTACGCGGTCGAGGAGATCGCGTCCGACGCGAACACGGCGAGCCCGAGTCGCTTCGGGAGGCGCTCGTGCGGCTCCTCGTACGTCGCGAGCGGCCTGCCGAGCAGGTGCTCCTTCAGGGCCACGTTCCGCTCCCGCGCTGGACCGGGCGGGAACGCTACGCCCCGTCCCCACCCCCGCGGCGCCAGCCGGTCATGTCCCCGGCGCGGCAGGAGGCCTCACGGAGGAGGCGCTCGCGGAGCCGGGAGCGGAACTCCGGTGTGGGCGACCCATCGTCGACGTCGCGGGGGGTCCGCGCGAGCCCTCCGACGTCGGTCGGCGCCCGCGCATCGGCTGATGCG
>JBOHEE010000175.1:0-32618 GCA_050700895.1 Nitriliruptorales bacterium
GCGAAAGCGAGGAAGAGCACCCACATGAAGAGCAGGGAGGCCGCGATGCCTCGCGCAACGATCGCGCCACGCCGCCGTCTTACAACCAGCGGCGCGGCTGCGATCACGACTGGAACTGCGAAGAAGGCCACGTCAGTCGCCTCGAGGTCACCGGTGAGGGGCCGAGAAGTCGCGCTGGTTTCTTCCTCTCCTTGACCCTGGGAACTCGTCGTCCCGATCCCGGAGTACGAAGCTTCACCGCGTGGCCAAAGTAAGACAGAGACAGATGCGGCGAGACACAGGACGAGTGCCACGAGGACGAACCCCGTGTGCGTCGCCTCCGCTTGCCTCACCTTGGTCAAAGCGCGCGGCCCCCTCACGTGGACGCTATCCGATCCGCATGTTGTCGTGCTTCTGGTTGAACCTGAGGAGGACGCTGCACGGACCGCTCTTGCGCCACTGCGCTCGTTCGCCTCCTTGAGGAGGTCGAGATCGCGCAGGATGAGCGACGACTTCGTCAGCAGCGAGAACGGGTTCCCGGCGGCGGTGAGAACCTCGAGGACCCCGCGGGTGAGCTTGTAGCGGCCCTCGGCGCGCTGGTAGGGATCGGTGTTCGTCCCCATCGCGATGTGGTCCCCGCCCCAGCGCCTCGATGCGATCTCCGCCCGCAGCCGGTCGACCGCGTTGACCTTCACGACGATGACCCGCTCGAAGTCCCGCCCAGCATCGAGGTTCAGGTACTCGTGCGTCGGCCGTGCAAAACACCACCGGCACGCATGGGAGCAGCCCCGGTAGACGTTGATCGTGAAGCGGAAGGGGACGCGGGACACGGCGGGGACCTCGTTGATGATGGTCTTCGCGCGGACGTGGATGAACTCGAGGTCGCGGAACTCGGGGTGGGTGATGCGCTCCGCCCGCGAGCCGAAGAGCTCCTGCTGCGGACCCCCGTCCTCGACGGTCTCCCAGCGCAGCCGTTCCCGGGTCTCGTGTCGTGCGCGCACCATGTCAGGCAAGAGTAGCGAACAAGCGTTCGATCGCAAGCGACCACTAGGGTGGGCCGCGGCCAGCGCAGGAAGGACAGCGATGATCGAGGCGCGCAGCGACGTCGTCGGCAGCCTGCTCCGTCCGAAGGCACTCCTGGAGGCGCGCGAGCGCTACGTGGCGGGGGAGCTCGACACGCCGGCGTTCAAGGCGGTCGAGGATGCCGCCGTCGACCAGGCCCTCGCGATCCAGGAGGAGGCCGGCCTCGACGTCGTCACCGACGGCGAGATGCGGCGACTGTCGTTCCAGAGTCAGATGACCGAGGCCGTCGACGGATTCGGCGACTGGGGCCTCGATGCGTTCCTGTGGGGTCGGTGGGAGAGCGACGAGCTGGGGGAGTGGCCCGTCAAACGCCCCGACCTCCGCGTCGTCGAGCGCCTCCACCGCCGCCGGTTCCTCTCGGCCGAGGAGTTCACCTATGTGCGCGGCCGCACCGACCGGACGGTGAAGGTGACGCTGCCGAGCCCGAGCCTGTTCTCGAGCTTCTACGACCCCGCCGACCACCCGGACGAGTACCCGACGCTCGACAGCTATCTCTCCGACGTCGCCGAGATCCTGAGCGAGGAGGTCGACGAGCTCGTCCGCCTCGGCGCGACCTACATCCAGCTCGACGCGCCCCACTACACGATGTTCGTCGACCCCGACTACCGCGACTTCTACGAGAGCCGCGGGATCGACGCGGACCGCTGGATCGACGCCGGCATCGAGCTCGACAACGCGGTCATCGGCGACCGGCCCGACGTGACGTTCGCGTTCCACCTCTGCCGCGGGAACCAGGCCAGCCGGTGGCTGGTGGCCGGCGGCTACGAGATCATCGCCGAGCAGATCTTCACCGGTGTCCGTGCCGACCGCTTCATGCTCGAGTACGACGACGAGCGCTCCGGGGGCTTCGATCCCCTGAAGACGGTCCCCGAGGACACCCACGTCGTGCTCGGCCTCGTCTCGACGAAGCACGGGCGGCTCGAGGATCGAAGCGAGCTCGTGCGCCGCATCGAGGATGCCTCCGGCTACGTGGACCGGGAGCGCCTCGCGGTCTCCACGCAGTGCGGCTTCGGGACCTCGGTCCTTGGCAACTCGCTCACCCAGGACGAGCAGCGCGCGAAGCTCGAACTCGTCGCGGAGGTCGCGAAAGCCGCGTGGTCGTAGTCGCCCCTGTGGCAATGGCGGGTGACTCGCATCCTGCCGGAAACGCCAGTGGCAGACGGATCGTCCGCGGCTACTCCTCGAGGAAGCCGTTGTCGACCAACCAGTCCCGAGCGACGTCCTCGGGGTCCTCCTGATCGACCTCGACACGCGCGACGAGCGCGGTCAGTTCCTCCTCGGTGAACAGCTCCGTGATCGAGTCCACGAAGTCGACGAACTCCTGCCCGTAGGCGTCGACGATCTCGTTCGTCGTCACGGGAACGATGTTCTGCGGGAGCTGCATCTGCATGTCGTCCTCGAGCATCACGAAGCCGTTCGCGGCGACGACCCCCTGCGTCGTGAACAGGTTCGCGCCGTCGACCTCGCCGCTCTTCAGGGCCTCGACCGTGATCGGGCCGGCGACGTCGAGCGAGACGAACTCGAACTCGTCCTCGGTGAGGCCGTAGATCTGGCGGTAGCCCTCGAGGCAGGAGAGGCGCTCGACACATTCAGGGCCGGCCCCGAACTTGAACGTTCCCTCGAAGTCCTTGAGGTCGCTGATCTTCTCGAGGCCGTGCTCCTCGGCGGTCTCGCGCGTGACCGCGAGCCCGTCGACGTCCTGGGCGTTGGAGAAGGCCAGCGCCACGAGTCCGTCCTGCTCGTACTCCGCCTGGAGCTCGTCATAGACCTCCTGCTCCTCGCGCAGCTCGATCTCCTCACCTTCGCGCTGGAAGCGCAGGGCGTTGCCGGTGTACTCGGGGACGAAGTCGAGGTCGCCACCCTCCATGGCGGGCTGCACGACCTCGCGAGCGCCGATGTTCAGCCTGACCTCGACGCTGTAGCCCTGCTCCTCGAGCGCCGCGCCGTAGAGGTGGGCGAGCACCTGGCTCTCTGCGAAGTTGAAGGAGCCGATCGTGACGGTCGGCCCCTCCTTCGGCCCGCTCGCTGCTCCGTCGCCGCCACCGCCGCAGGCGGCGGCGAGCAGCCCGAGCACGAGGGGGACGATCGCGGTCCTCCAATGGATGTAGCGTCGCAGCAGCATGTTCGAAGCCTTTCTCGTCGGGTTGCCCCGCTGGTTGATGCCGGGACCCTACCGGCGTAGTAGGCCGGGCTGTCCAGCCGGGAGGCGGCCGGCGCATGCCGACCGACGGAGGGAACGACAGCCCCTGCCCGGGTTCTTCCCGCCGTCAGGAGGGTGGTGCTCAGCGTGGTGTGCGGCCGGACCGGCCAGACGTGCGCCAGAGCTGGGCGCCAGCCTCCTAGACCGCCCGGCCGGTGGCCGCCACCTCCGCCACGCTCGCTCCCCGCACGCCGGTCGGCACCACGATCCGCTCGACGCGGTCGATGAGCCACTCGGTGACGATCGCGAATGCCGCGACGAGGAGGATGCCGCCGTACATCTGCCCGTAGCGGAACTGCTGGAAGCCGTCGAGGATGAAACGCCCGAGGCCTCCGCCCGCCACGAGGGCGGCGAGCGGCGCCGTCGCGACGATCTGGACAGCAGAGATGCGGACCGCGGTGAGGATCACCGGTGCTGCGATCGGCATCTCGGTCCGGGCGACGATGTCGCGCTCCCGCATCCCCATCCCGCGGGCGGCCTCGACGATGCCGGGGTCGACGTCGCGGACCGCCGTGTAGGTGTTGGCGAAGATCGGCTGGAGGGCGAGGAAGAAGAGCGCCGACATCGTCGAGAGCCGTGGCCACCACCGGATGCTCACGCCGAGGACCCGGATGACGAAGATCAGGGTGAAGACGAGGAGGGCGAGCGTCGGGATCGCGCGTCCGGCGTTCGAGAGCAACGCACCAAGGCCCTGGAACCGCCGGAAGTGGCCGGACAGCACCCCGGCGGGGATGGCCACCGCCGCCGCCGCCAGGAGCGGGATGAACGAGAGCTCGGCGTGCTCGAGGAGACGGACGGGGATCCCGCGTCCACCCGACCAGTTCGCCGGGTTCGTGAACCACTCGAGGGTCGAGAGGAGCGTCTCCATCAGCTCGCCTCCGCCCGTCGCGCCCACGGCGTGAGAACGGCGCCGAGGGCGACGAACAGACCGTCGAAGATCAGCGCGAGAACGAGGGCCCCGACGGCCCCGACGAGCAGCTCGGTGATGAAGAAGTTGCGGATCATCCCGTCGAAGATGAAGAAGCCGAGGCCGCCCATGCCGAACAGCCCGGTGATCGTGACGAGGCCGATGGTGGTGACCGTCGCGATGCGGAAGCCCGCGATGACGACGGGGATGGCGAGGGGCAGCTCGATCTCGAGGAAGAGACGACGCCGCGTGTAACCCATGCCGCGGGCCGCGTCGACGATGTCGTCCGGCACGCCCTCGAGCCCCGCGACGATGTTCCGGACGAACATCAGGAGCGTGTAGAGCGTGAGCCCGATCGACGCGGTCAGGATGTCGATGCCGGTGAAGGGGATGAGCGCCGGGAAGAGGGCGATGCTCGGGATCGTGTAGATGATCGCCGCCGACCGGGTGATGGGGGAGTACGTCCGACGGACCCGGAGCGCGACCACCGACAGGGCCAGCGAGATCAGGAAGCCGGCGCCGATCGCGATCCCCGTGAGCGCCAGGTGTTCGACCGTCCGTTCCCAGATGTCGTCGGCGTTCCGCGTGATCCAATCCCAGCGGATGAGCTCGCCGGTCGTCTGCGCGAGAAGCGCCTGACCCGAGATCACCCGATCAGCTCCCGGCTGATCCGATCGATCGTGAGCATCCCGAGGTAGTGGTCACCGTCGTAGACGACCGCGACGTTGTTCCTCGTGTTCACGATCGCGTCCAACGCCGTTCGGAGGCTCGAGCCGGCCTCGATCCAGACCCGGAACTGGCGCGTCTCGTGGTCCCCGACGGCCCGGCCGGGCTCGAGGTCGGAGATCCAGACCCAGCCGCGGAGCCGCCGGCCGTCGAGGACACCGACCCAGTCGACGTCCTCTGCGGCCACGACCTGCTTCGCCTCCTCGATCGATGCGCTCGCGTCGACGACCGGGCCGCGTTGGAGCTCGAGGGACGTGACCGGGATGAGCGAGAGGCGCTTCAGACCCCTCTCCGAGCCGAGGAAGTCCTCCACGAACGGGCCCGTCGGCTCGCGCAGGATCTCCTCGGGGGGCGCGTACTGCTCCAGCACCCCGCCGATGTTGAGGATCGCGACCCGGTCGCCGAGGAGGATCGCCTCGTCGATGTCGTGGGTCACGAACACGATCGTCTTCTTCACGCGCTCCTGCAGCGCCAGGAGCTCGTGCTGGAGCCGTGTGCGCACGATGGGGTCGACCGCACCGAAGGGCTCGTCCATGAGCAGCACCGGCGGGTCGGCGGCGAGGGCACGGGCCACGCCGACGCGCTGCTGCTGGCCACCCGAGAGCTCGGACGGGTAGCGCCTGCGAAGCTGCGGGTCGAGGCCCATGATCTCGACGAGCTCGTCCACGCGCGCGGTGATGCGCTGACGGTCCCAGCCGAGTAGGCGGGGGACGGTCGCGATGTTCTGCGCGATCGTCCGGTGTGGGAACAGACCGACCGACTGGATGACGTAGCCGATCCGCCGCCGCAGCTCGTGCTCGGGGAGCGCGTCGGCACGCTCGCCGCCGACCTCGATCGTCCCGCTGGTCGGCTCGATGAGGCGGTTGATCATGCGCAGCGTCGTCGTCTTGCCGCAGCCGGACGGTCCGACGAGCACCGCGATCTCGCCCTCGGGGACGTCGAAGGAGAGGCCGCCGACGGCTGGTTCGGACGAGCCCGGGAAGACCTTCGTGACGTCCCGGAGACGGATCATCGCGTCCAGATCGGCTCCAGACCTCGGCAGTTCCCCGACGAGAGAACCCTACTTGGCCGGTGACGCCTTCCCTCGGCCCCACCCGTCGCGACGGGCGGACGTCTGCCCGGGTTCGTCGGCGCGGCCTACTCTGAGGAGCGAGGAGAGGGGGACACATCAGCATCCACCGCTACGCGCTGCCGATCGAGACGACCCGTTGGAACATCCCCGGGCACCAGGAGGCGGCCTTCAGCTGGGAGTACGACGAGCGCCGGAAGCGGCTCCTGACCCTGTACGAGAAGGGCAAGGAGAAGCAGTGGAACGCGAACACGCGCATCGACTGGTCGCTCCCCGTCGACCCGTCCGACACGGACGCGATGCCCGACGAGTACGTGTCGATCTACGGCTCGCCGACCTGGGAGCGGCTCTCCCGGGCAGAGAAGGACGAGGTGCGCCACCACATGTCGGCGTGGATGAACTCGCAGTTCCTCCACGGCGAGCAGGGGGCGCTCATCTGCGCAGCCAAGATCGTCCAGACCGTCCCCGACATCGACTCGAAGTTCTACTCGGCGACGCAGACGATGGACGAGGCGCGCCACGTCGAGGCCTACTCGCGCTACCTGAACGAGAAGCTCGAGCTCGCGTACCCGATCAACCCCCACCTCGCGACGCTGCTCGACCAGACCATCACGGACGGCCGCTGGGACATGACCTACCTGGGGATGCAGGTCATGATCGAGGGCGTCGCGCTCGCGGCCTTCTCGATGATCCGCGACTTCAGCGGCGAGGGGCTGGGCAAGGCCTTGAACGCCTACGTCATGGAGGACGAGGCGCGTCACGTCGCCTTCGGGTCGGTCGCGCTGCAGGACGCGTACAGGGACCTCACCGAGGCCGAGCGTGACGAGCGGGAGGAGTTCGTCGTCGAGGCGTCCTACCTCCTCCGCGACCGCTTCCTCGCCGAGGAGGTGTGGGAGAACCTCGGCTTCGACGTCGACGAGTGCGTCGCGTACGTGGACCAGGCGCAGCTGATGGGGGAGTTCCGCAAGGCGCTCTTCTCGCGGGTCGTGCCGACCGTGAAGCGGATCGGCCTGTGGGGGCCGAAGGTCCAGAAGGCCTTCGTCGACATGGGCGTCATCCACTTCGAGGACGTCGACATCGACGACCTCTTCGAGCAGGACGAGTCGATCGCGGAGGAGATGGACCGGATGCTCGCCGAGCGGGAGCTGCTCCGCGGCAACCGCGACGCGACCATCGATTCCGACGGGCGCGGCGAGCAGCTCGCGGCGACGATCGCCGCGGGCGAAGAGGAGGAGGACTAGCCCGGACGCGGGCGACGCCTCAGTGCTCGCCGCCGATGTCGACCTGGTAGGCGTCGTAGAGCAGGTCGGCGCCGCGCTGGCGGTGCTCGTTCGCGAGGTGGATGAAGTCGAGCCCGCCCGTCCGCAGCTCCTCGACGTCGTCGTCGCTCACGATCCCGCTGTGGACCCGGTTGACGAGCCGGCGGGCCGCAGCATGCATGAGGTCGTGCTCGCGGCGGAGGCGTTCGACCCATTGACCGACGTGCGGCGCATCGCGGACGACCTGGTCGAAGAACCCGTCCGGTCCCTCGGTCTCGGCGACGTGATCCTCCATCGCGGTGACGACGCGGTCGAAGGCCTCCGCCACCCGTTGCGCCCAGGCCTCGCGGGGTCTGCTGGCGCGGGCGAGCGCGTCCTCGAGGTCATCGAGCGCGGTCCGCAGGCGCCGCCGACGCTGACGGGCACCTCCGACATCGGCGTCGGTCGCCGGTGCTTCCGCGTCTCGACCTGCCGCCGGTGTGCCCACGTCGCACCCTCCAGTCCGGATCTCGCCCACAGTCGAGCCTGGCCGACAGTTCAGGCGGCCACCGGCCGTGCGTCAAGGGACAGTCGTCTCCGCCCGCGATGAGTTGGTGGGCGGTCGGGCGTCAAACCATGCGAAGGGCGCCGTGGCTGGCACCCCTAGACTCGCTGGCCGCAGAGGAGGCGTCGCGGTCGTGACTCACCCTTTCCGAGCGCCACGGACCCCGATGGAGGCCCGGACCCGGGAGGAGCTCCCAGGGGGCGACTACGCCTACGAGCCGAAGTGGGACGGCTTCCGGGTCCTTGCGTGGTCCCCGGACGGAGGCAAGGTGCGGCTCGACAGCCGCAACCGGCGGCCCCTCCTGCGCTACTTCCCCGAGCTCGTTGCGGCGCTGGAGGGCCTGCCGGAGGCGACCGTCGTGGACGGCGAGGTCGTCGTCGTCCGCGACCGTGCGCTCGACTTCGACTCTCTGTCCCAGCGCATCCACCCCGCCGAGAGCCGTATCGGGCTGCTCGCGGAGGCGACCCCGGCGGAGCTCGTCGCGTTCGACCTCCTCGCACTCCGGGGTCGCGACCTGCGGGACGAGCCCTTCGTGGAGCGCCGTCGGCTGCTCGAGGAGCTGACCCCCGACCTCCCCGCACCGTGGCACCTCACGCCGTCCACCACCGATCGCGACACGGGACTGCGCTGGTTCGACGAGTTCGAGTCTGCCGGCTGCGACGGCATCGTCTGCAAGGAGCTCGCCTCCACCTACGAGGAGGGGAAGCGGGCGATGACGAAGGTCAAGCACCGTCGCGACGCCGACTGCGTCGTCGCCGGCTACCGCGTCCACAAGGACGGCGTGGAGCGGGGCATCGGGTCGCTCCTGCTCGGCCTCCACGACGACGCCGGCGCGCTCCACTTCGTCGGCCACTGCTCCAACTTCTCCGACGAGGAGCGCATCGCCCTGCATGGGCGCCTCCAGGAGCTCCGGGAGGACGGCGAGGACGCGTTCGGGGCGGAGGCGCGGCGCCCGGGGGAGCCGAGCCGCTGGACCGGCGACAAGGACCTCGCCTGGTTCGCCCTGCGGCCGGAGCTCGTCTGTTCGGTCACCTACGGGCAGATCACCAACGGCCGCTTCCGTCACGCCACCCGGTTCGAGCGCTGGCGTCCGGACAAGGACGCCGACGAGTGCACGATGGAGCAGCTCGGGCGTCCCGAGGGACCGGGGTTCCGTGACGTCGTCAGCCATACGGCCGGGTCCTGACCGTGGCCACCGACGAGACGCTGGTCGAGGTCGAGGGGGCACCGGTCCGCATCTCGAGCCCCGGCAAGGTCGTATTTCCCGAGCAGGGCTGGACGAAGCTCGACGTCGTCGAGCACTACATCGCCTGCGCCGAGGGGGCGCTGCGCGGCGTGCACGGGCGGCCCACGGTGCTGAAGCGCTGGCCCCACGGGGTGGGGGAGAAGCCGTTCTTCCAGAAGCGCCCGCCAAAGGAGCCCGGCCGCGACTACGCGACGATCCGCTTTCCGTCCGGCCGCAGCGCCGACCTCCTCGTGCCCCGTCATGCGGAGGACCTCGTGTGGATGGCGCACCTCGGCTGCATCGACCTCAACCCCTGGTCCGTCCGCGCCGAGGACGTCGACCATCCCGACGAGCTGCGCGTCGACCTCGACCCGACGCCGGAGGTCGACTTCGGGGCGGTGCGGGAGGTCGCGCTCGCCTGTCGCGAGGTCCTCACCGAGTACGACCTGAACGGCTGGCCGAAGACGTCCGGTTCGAGGGGGATCCACATCCTCGTGCGCATCGAGCCGCGGTGGTCGTTCACCGAGGTTCGGCGTGCGGCGCTCGCGCTCGCCCGCGAGGTGGAGCGGAGGTACCCGGACCTGGCAACGACCGCGTGGTGGAAGGAGGAGCGCCACGGCGTCTTCATCGACTACAACCAGAACGCTCGCGACCGGACCGTCGCCTCCGCCTACTCGGTGCGCCCGACCGGCCTCGTGTCGGCGCCGCTGACCTGGGACGAGGTCCCCGACGTCGACCCCAACGACTTCCGGATGGACCGCTACGCGACCGAGCGCTACGCGGGTGTGGGCGACCTCAGCGACGGGATCGACGCGGACGTCGGCGTGCTCGACGGGCTCCTCGACCTCGCCCGACGCGACGAGGAGGGCGGACTCGGCGACGCCCCGTGGCCGCCGCACTTCCCGAAACAGGAGGGCGAGCCGGTCCGGGCCGCCCCGTCGCGCCGCCGCAACCCGCCCGAAGGCACATAGCCCGGCATCGCCCCGGGCCGGCCCTCTCCTACTAGCCCTCGTCCGCGCGTCGCCGTCTATCCGGGGGCCGGAGACGGACCCGACGAGATCAGGTCAGGGAGGAGCAGCTCGAGCGCCGTTCGGACGCCGTACGGCAGGAAGACGAGCGTCGCACGAACGACCGCGTCGACGACGCTTCCTTCCTCGGACGTCGCCTCGGTGGTCGCCCCGTCACTGCGATGCTGCTCGGGGGACACGTTCTCCCTCGGGGTTTCGGTGCGGGCTCCGGCTGCCGCCGGGGGAGTGGGCCGCTCCTGGGCTTCGGGAGCCGCTGCCTGCTGTACCGGCTTCGGCGGGGCCGGCCGGAAGTCGACGAGGCGGGGGCCTGCGATGTCGATGCCGCCCTTCGCCGGGCGCAGGGTGAAGGTGCCGCCGGGACCCGGCGCGGCCTGGTCGCCGATCTCGACCCGGTAGTGGCCGTTCGCGCGGATCCGGACCGGGCCGTTGCTCGTCCCGAGCCCGACGCGGACACGGCTCGGCAGGTCAGGAGTGCGTTCGGGGCGCAGTCCGTTGTAGTAGGCCGCGAGGATGTCGGCGTAGCCCATCCCGCGCTCCGCCTTGCCGCGGGCGCCCCACTGGCTCATCCCGACCCCGTGCCCCCAGCCGTAGCCGTGGACGACGATGTAGCCGCGCTTCTGGTCGAAGCGGAAGTCGAGCCGGCTGGTCGGCAGGCCGTCGGGCAGCGGTGAGCCGTTCGCGGCGCGGATCGGGAAGCGGTGGGGGAGCACCCGCGGGCCGACCTCGGAGAACCAGGCGCGGAACTTGCTCGCCGACATCTCCACGACCTTGCCGTTCTTGCCGCGGAAGCGGATCTGGTCGATGCGGTTGCCGTCGGGCTTCCCGTCGCCGGGGATGTGGCGGATGAACCGGATCGGCACGACCTCCTCGAGGGTCGCGCCCCGCGACAGCACGCGGTTCATCTCCGCGACCCTGAGGCCGAAGCTCCAGTGGTGGTGGGGCGAGATGCGGTCGTCGGGGTCGGGGACCCCCTTCAGGTAGGGCTTCGGCCCGTCGGTGATCTTGCCGTAGCCGTACACGTCCTCGTTGTCGCGCGTGTGACCTCCGGAGCTCGAGAAGAAGCGGGCGAGGATCGGCTCGCCCTCCCAGGTGAGGACCTCGTTCGACGTCTCGGCGACCGCCTGGCGCCAGCGCTCGCCGTAGCGGCTGGACACGGTCGCGCGGCCGTGGAAGACCTGGCAGTCGACGGTCACGCAGATGTCGTAGCCGAGGTGACGGAAGGTGCCGAGCTCGATCGAGAACCACGCGTAGGTGCGGGCGGCGACCGCCTGGGCCTTCAGCGCCTCCATGTGCCAGCTCGCTGGCATCTCCGCGAGCCCCTCGACGTAGGCGTCCATCGAGAGCTCGTTGATGGTCGTCATGCCGCCGGGGCCGAGGCGGAACTCGATCGTGTCGATGTAGCGCTGTCCGCCGACGGCGAACGTCGTGCCGGGTGCCCCGACGAAGCGGACCACGCCGGCCTTCGGCGGGGCCGCATTCGCCGCTCCCGCGGGGAGCGCGGCGACGCCCGCGGCCATGGCGGCGACGAGCGTGGTGATACGTACGGCGATGCGGCGGAACATGCCGGTGAGACCCCCGTAGGACGCGGCTTCCCCTCGACCTCGCCGCCCGACCCGGTCACGGCCGGACGGCCAGGTTCCCGTCACGAGAACGGCGAAGGTACCGAGGCGTTCCGCCCCGCGCGGCGCGAATCAGTCCCTCGCGGGTCATCCACAGGCTGAAACGGATCCGTCGCCACTTCCGACGTCCAGGCGCGGATGCTCTCTCCCTGGCTTCAGAAGGGGAGGGGACTGTGACCAGGTGCTGGGACGACCGTGAGAACTTTCTGCTGAAGGAGGCGGAGCGTGACCTCTTGCGGGTGGACGGCGTGCGACCGTGCCTGCTGGCGTTCCGCGGGGAGGAGTCGCTCGTCTGCGCCTTCTTGCGCGAACCCCCGAAGGGGGAGGACGTCTGGTCTCTCATCGAGGTGGCCGCGCTGACCCAGGCGCTCGGTGCCGACCGGCTCGCGTTCTCGGTGTCGGGACGAGCCTGGTCGTTCGACGACCCGATCGTGCCGGTCGCGGGCGACGTCGACCTGCGGCAGCGGATCGTCCAGATCATCACCGTCGACGGACACCGGCAGCGCGCCGTCCGGACCGAGACCGTCCACCCGTTCGAGATCCGCGGGGGAGAGGTGCGATGGGACGAACCACTCGAGCTCGGGCCGAGCGAGGGGTACGTCGGGCACATGCTGGAGCTCGGCGTGCGTGAGCGTCACCAGCTCGTCCGGCCCTTGGAGGAGGTACGGGACCAGGCGATGCGCTGCGTGGCGCTCGGCCACCTCATCGCCCTCGACCCCAAGACCTCCGACCGTCTCGGCTTCGGCCCCGAGCACTTCGACACGGCGGAGGTGTGAGACACATGCTGAGCATGTATATTGAAGGCATGTCCCACGTCCAGATCCGCGACGTTCCAGCGGAGACGCACGCCGTGCTAAAGCGGCGGGCCGCCCAGTCCGGGATGTCGCTGCAGGAGTACCTGCTCTCCGTCCTGACGGAGCACGCGAGTCGTCCCACCGTGGCCGAGGTGCTCGCGAGGGCAGGCGGTCGCGCGGGGGGGCGGCTGTCGCTCGCCGAAGCCACCCGGATCGTGCGCCAGGATCGCGACCAGAGATGATGGTCGTCGACGCGTCGGTGCTCGCGACCGCGCTGGCTGACGACACGGACGAGGGCGACTCCGCGAGGGAGCGGCTCCGGGAGGACCCGGATCTCCACGCGCCCAATCTCGTCGATCTCGAGGTGTTGTCGACCTTCCGTCACCGTGCCCGCGCCGGCGAACTCGACGGGCGGCGCGCTGCGCTCGCGGTCGAAGACCTCGCGTCGCTGCCTCTCCAGCGCTATCCCCACCATCCGTTCCTGGAGCGCGTCTGGGAGCTGCGGGGGAACCTCACGCCCTACGACGCGGCGTACGTCGCGCTCGCCGAGATGATCGGCTGCGTGCTCGTGACGGCGGACGCCCGACTGGCGCGAGCGCCCGCCGTGCACTGCGAGATCGAGGTCGTCGCTACGCGCGAGTAGGCGAATGTGTCTACATTCTACAGTGACATGTAACAAAGTGGCTACAAGGACTGACTGATGGCCGAAGCGGGGATTCGAGAACCGCGTAACCACCTCAGCCGGTTCCTTGGTGTCTGGCGACCACCGGTTGTGCGATGCGGCCCGCATGGTCGGCCTCGCCGTCGCGGATATCTCCACGGAACACTGACAGGTCAGCGCGTTGGGGGAGAGGGCGCCGGGCGCGTGCTCGAGCCCTTTCCGACGTTGTTTACATAACGTCCATTTCCGGCCAACTCCCGGCCCCTCTCAAGGGTCTTGTGGGTCCGGCAGTTGTCCAGGGAGCGCGCCGCCAATGATGCGACGCGCGGCGAGCGGGTTCCCCACCAGCGAACAGGGTGCGTCGTTCAGCTCTGCCGGTAGAGGCGGTCCAGCCTCCGCGGCCTGACGGCCTTGCCCCACTATCTTCTCCACAGGCAAATCGAAAGCGTCCGTGGTTCGCGACAACGACTGTCGTATGATGCCGGACCGAACACACGTTCGTCGAGAGGGGATGCTGTGAGTCCGGCCTCAACCAGCGTTGCCAGTGCTGACCTGGAATCGAGCGTGACGCTCGGTCGATCCGTGCCCAGAGACGACCATCGGTCTCTAGCGCCACCCTCGCTCATGGAGTTGGCGACGGAGGAGCCCCAGAAGGCCTTCCCGGCGATCGCGAAAGACCCCGAAGCTTGCGCTGAGCTAGAGGTGGTCGTGAGCAGTCTCCCTACACGCCATGCCCTTCATAACATCGACAGTCGGGAGTTGCGACTCCAAGACGAGAGCGTCGACCTCGTGGTGACCTCGCCGCCCTATTGGACTCTTAAGAAGTACAACGACCACGACCGTCAACTCGGCGCCGTCGCTGACTACGAGGAATTCCTAGACGAACTCGATGAGGTCTGGCGCCGGGTGTATCAGGCACTGGTCCCGGGTGGCCGACTCGTTGTTGTCGTCGGCGATGTAAATGTCTCGCGGCGCGCGTTCGGACGACACTTGGTCTTCCCACTCCACGCGAGTATCCAGGAGCGGTGTCGCCACATTGGCTTCGACAACCTTGCACCCATCATCTGGTACAAGATCGCCAACGCTCAGTACGAGATGGGGCCGGGCGGCTTCTTTGGCAAGCCATTTGAACCCAACGGCGTGATCAAGAACGACGTGGAGTACATCCTCTTCCAACGCAAGCCGGGCGGCTACCGCAAGCCAGACCTAGCAACCAGACTCTTGTCGGTCATCCCCGCATCTACTCACGCCGAATGGTTCCAGCAGGTGTGGACACTTGGTGGCGCCTCGACGGCGAACCATCCAGCCCCTTTCCCTCTGACGCTGGCTGAACGACTCATTCGCATGTTCTCATTCGTTGGCGACACGGTGCTCGATCCGTTCGTAGGAACGGGCACCACGGCCGCTGCTGCTGCAAGGTGTGGTCGCAACAGCATCAGCAGCGAGGTCGATCCGCACTACTTCGCGATGTCCGTGGAGCGCGTTCGAGAAGCCATCGACTCTTCGGCGCAAACCGCCCTCCACTTGACCGCGTAGCCACATGCCCACTCCGCCCGAGCCCTCCGGTCGCGCGTTGAGGCTGCGCTGTGCCCGTAACGCCTCGACCTTCAGGGGATCGTGATCGTCGAGGGTGTCTCTTCCATGCGGCGCGAGTTCGGTGATCCGTGGGACTTGACGGTGTGGATCGATACCCCGAGGAGCATGTGTCTCGCGCGAGGGCTCGAGCGGGACGGGCAGGACGCCCGGAGGTTGTGGGAACTCTGGCTCGCGGAAGAGGACGAGTACATCGCCCGAGATGACCCGCGCTCGAGCGCGGACTCGATCGTCGCAGGCGCTTCGGCGCTCCACCACGACCCATCGAGGGAGTTCGTGGTGCTGGAAGACCGGCGGATGTCCTAGCTAGTCGCCGTCCAGGGAGGCGGGATCGATGGTGTAGGTGTCGTCGCCGGGGATGAACCAGGCGACTGTCGAGCCGAGCTCGAAGCCGTAGTTCTGGGCGCCGTCCAGAAGGAGGCGCGGGCCGGGGTCGCCGTCTTCGCTGACGACGAGGAGGCGGCCGTCGCCGTCGGCGATGAGGATCCACTCGCCGTCGGGAGACCACGAGGCGTCGCGGAACGTGTAGTCGCGGGGGCCGTCGACCGCGACGATCTCGCGGATGTCACCGTCCGGCGACCGGACCGACAGGGTCGCCACGCCCTCGCGCGACGAGCTCACGGCCAGCTCGGCGCCATCCTCGCGGGTCCGGCGGTCGCCGAAGCGGCTGAGTGGCTGGGGCCGATCTGCCTCGCTGAACTCAATGCGATCGAGCTGGCGGCCGCTCTCGGGGTCGACGACGACCGCGACCTCACCGAAGCGGCCGTGACCGAGAACGATGAGATTTCCGTCGGGCGTCCAGGCGAGCTGGTTGATCCACTGGGGACCGTCGATGTCCCGCGGGCAGAAGGTCGTCCGCTCCCCCGCCCCGGACGCGGACGTCGTGGCGGCGCAGTTCTCTCCGTCCTCGAGCGTGACGTACGCGATCGTCCCCGGGACATCGAGCTGCGGTGCGTCGGCGACGTCGGGGAACTCCGGCAGACGGCGGACCCCGAACGCAGCCACGAGGGCGACCACGAGGACGACGATGACTCCGGCGCCAGCGAGCGCGGTGCTGGTGCGGCGGTGGGGTCCCTCATCGTCCACGCTGGGTCTCGCGACCGGTGCATCAGACATCGCCTGCTCCGCTCTCCAGCCGGTGCCCACTCTGGACGCGGGGCCGAAGCCGGGCGATGAGGAATGCCACGCCGACGAGGGCGAGTCCGACGACGAAGAGTGCGAGCGGGACGCCGACGGTGTCGCCGAAGTAGCGGAACACGGTCGCGGACACGAAGCCGAACGCGCCGACGGCCCCGAGCACGAGCAGGACGAGCGAGCCCACCGCGACGCTCGCCGCGATCATCGCCGCGGAGGTGAGGATGCCGACGACGTGCCCCCATACCTCGAGCGTGCCGACCGCCATCAGCTGCGCACCGAAGAGGGCGGCAAGGCCGCCCAGCGCGTAGCCGACCCACCTCGGCGGCAGGAGCTCTCCCCAGGTCAGCAGCGCCCAGACGACACCGAGGCCCCAAGCCGCCAGCCCGACGAAGCTCTGGTCGATCGCCCGCTCCGGGAGCATGAGTGCAGCGACGAGCGCGACGAGCACGCCGACTGCCATCGTGATGTGCTGGAGCGCGGTCTCACGGACCCGCCACAGCGCGAACCCGTAGGCAGCGGTCCCGATCCCGATGACGAGCGCGACGACGTCGTCCTCCAGGTCGATTGCGTCGCTGCCGATCACGCCCAGCAGGAAGGCGAAGGCGCCCGCAGAGAGGAGCCACAGGACGCTGCCGAGCCGTTGGATGGGCTTGTCCTCCGCGACCCGCAGCCCCCAGCCTCCGGCGAAGAGCAGCGCGGTCAGGAGCGCGAGGAGCGCGATCTGGGACCAGACCTCGAGGTCGGCCCAGAACTCCGAGACGGCCACGAGGACCGCGACGAGCGCCAGCGACCCTCCGAGGTAGCCGACGGCCTCCGCCACCCGCGACCGGCTCCCGGCCGCCTCCGACGCGGTCCGCTCGTGCTGCCGGATCCGTTCAGCCTGCTCCGGGGTGAGCAGCCCCTCCCCCAGCCAGGCCTTCAGATGCTTGTCGACGTCCGCCACCAGCGTCCTTCATCGTCTGCGGCGTCTGCCGCGTCGTGGATTGTGACGTCTCGGTCGCCGTTCGGGATGCAACCCGTACGGGCGGCGCGCGGCCAGAGCACACCGGCTCTGCGACGCCCGCCAGGCGGCCCGCGCTTTACGTGGACGCGCTTGCCCTCCAGGTTCTGCCAGACGCCGGACGACCCCGGCTCCCCGGTCAGACCTCGTCGCGGAGCCAGGCGGTCGACAGCGAGTCGGCGTACTCGTTCCAGCGGCAGCCGGCGTGGGCGGCGATCCACTCGAGGGTGAGCTCCGGGCGGGCCTCGAAGCGCGTGTAGAGCTCCTTGACGAGGTCGAGGTTCAGCACCTCCCCGGTCTTGCGCCTCCAGCCGCGGCGCTTCCAGCCGGCGGCCCACTTGGTGATCGTGTCGACCGCGAGCCGGCTGTCGGTGTAGACGGTCGCCGGCGTGCCGGGCGGCACGAGGTCGCAGCCGTGGACGAGCGCGGTCAGCTCCATGCGGTTGTTCGTGGTCGCCGGGTCGTGGCCGTGGGCCTGGTCGACGACCTCGCCGTCGACGACGTACACCGCGCCCCAGCCGCCGGGCCCGGGGTTCGGGATCGCGCTGCCGTCGGTGAAGACCCCCGACGTCGGCCCACCGGAGTACTTGTCGAGGATCTCGGCGGTCGTGAGGTTCTCGTCGGCCGTGCCGCGGCGGGAGCGGCCTCCGCGTTCCGTGTCGGCGCGCCGGCGGGTGCCCCCTCCCCCGGCTGACCGCCGGCTCCCCGTCGCGGACTGCCCGTCCGCGTAGCACGACGGACACCGGTCGGGGGCCCACCCGGGGTAGCGCTCGCGCATCCACGCGGGGACCGCGAAGGTCCGCCCGCACCGCTCGCACGTCGCGGTCGCCTCACTCATCCGCGGACCCGGGGTTCGTGGCGGTCGGGGTCTCCGCCTGCTGCGCCTCCTCGAGCCGCTGCTTCAGCTCCTCGTCCTCGACCGGCCGGAGGATCGACGCGACGACCGCGATCGTCAGGATGACCGCGACGAGGACGAGCGGCGCCCACGGCGGGATGTGCGTGATCGCCCACTCGGGCAGGGGGACCGTGCCCTGCTCGTGCTGGTGGACGAGCTCCTCGTAGATGAACTTCACCCCGACGATGCCGAGGATCGCCGCGAGGCCGGTGTCGAGGTAGCGGAAGCGTGCGACGAGATCCGCGAGCAGGAAGTAGAGGGCTCGGAGCCCGAGCAGCGCGAACGCGTTCGAGGAGAAGACGATGAACGGCTCGCGGGTCACGGCGAAGATCGCGGGGATCGAGTCGACCGCGAAGACGATGTCGGTGGTCTCGATGACGACGAGGACCGCGAGCATCGGGGTCGCCATGAAGGCGGCCGTGCGCTCCGTCGCGCTCACCTCCCCCGCCCCGACCTCCTCCGGTCGGACGAAGAAGCGCTGCCCGTGGAAGTCGCTCGTGATGGGGACGTAACGGCGCAGGAAGTTCAGGACCGGGTTGGCCTCGGGATGGACCTCCACGCCTTCGTGGTGGAAGAGGCGCCAGGCGGTGTAGACGAGGAACCCCCCGAAGACGAACGCGATCCAGCTGAAGCGGTTCAGGAGCGCCGCGCCGGCGGCGATGAAGAGCCCGCGGAAGACGAACGCGCCGAGGATGCCGAAGAACAGCACCCGGTGCTGGTACTTCGCGTCGACCCCGAAGTAGCCGAAGATGAGGACGAAGACGAAGAGGTTGTCGACCGACAGGCTCTTCTCGATGAGGAAGCCGGTGACGTAGTTCTGCGCCTCCGCACCGCCGAACACGGCCGCGATGACGGCGGTGAACGCGAGACCGAGCCCGATCCAGATCGCCGACCAGATCGCCGCCTCCCGGGTGCGGACCCGGTGCGGGTCGCGGTGGAAGACGAGGAGGTCGACGAGGAGGAGGCCGACGAGGGCCGCGACGAACGCGACCCACCAGTACCAGGCGATCATGAGGACCGGGAGGTCATCGGGGCTCCAGGGCGAGAGCGGCACCCGCGGCCGGCGCTGGCGGCGCCGCCGACGTCAGGCCCGCCGTCAGGCGGGTTCGGAGGGGACAGCTCCGGCGAGCTGCTGCTCCTGGGGCGCCAGCTGCGGACCGAACCAGCGCTGCTTGCTGTAGCGGCTCGGCAGCCCGCGGTGGAGGAGGAACTCCACCGGCTCGGCCTCGAAGTCGAAGCCGACGACCATCTCGCACGTGTCGCAGCGGAACTTGCCGAAGCCGTGGTCGGACCCGAGGAGGTGCTGCGTGCCGTCGCACCGCGTGCAGGGACGGTGCTCGGGCAGCGTGACCTCGAGGGTGCTCGCAGCGGTCTCGTTCATGACACCAACCCTAGGCCGTCCAACCGTCGTCTCGTAAACATCCGCGTGACCCGCAGGTCTTCCCGAACGGCCCCGGTCGTGCGGACGTTCGCCAGTCTACGGGCAAGGTGCGACGCAGCCGCTCAACCGGTGCAAACGAGGACAACCGCGCCCTCGTCGCGGGCGACCGCGGGCGAGAGGACGATCCCCCACCCCTCCGCCGCGGCCAGCACCGCGGTCAGCGCGCCGACAACTGAGGCCTAGCGCTGGCCTAGCGCCTGCGGTGTCGATGGTGACGCGGACGCCTCTACCATCGACCCATGGAGATCCTGCGCCTCCACGGCCCCCTTGACGAGGTCCTGAGCGACCCCGTCATCGTCGTCTGCCTCGACGGATGGACCGATGCGGGGCGGGCCGGGACGATCGCCGGTGAGACGCTGCAGGAGCAGTGGCACGGGCGGCCGATCGCCGACTTCGGCCCCGATGTCCTCTACGACTACCGCGACCGTCGCCCGCTGCTCACGATCGACCGCGGGGTGCTCGGCGATCCCGTCTGGCCGGAACTGACCGTCAGCCAGAACACGACCCCGAACGGCCGCGACGTCATCCTCGTCCAGGGGGCCGAGCCGGACTTCTCCTGGCAGCAGATCTGTGCCGACCTCGTGGAGCTCGCCGAGGTGTCCGGGGCGCGGCGCTACATCGGACTCGGCGCGGTGCCCGGACCCACGCCGCACACGCGCAGCACCAGGCTCGTCGTGACCGCGAGCGACGAGGACGTCCTGCAGCGCTACGGCCGCCCGCACGAGCACCTCACGGTGCCGGCGTCCTGCCAGGTCGTGCTCGAGACTGCCTTCCGCGACGCCGGCCTCCAGACCCTCGGGCTGTGGGCGCGGATCCCGCACTATGTCGCCGGCGAGTACCCGGCCGGGGCGCACGCGCTGCTCTCGCACCTCGCGAGCGAGCTCGGCGAGGACATCGACCTGTCCGAGATCGTCGCCGACACCGAGCGCCACCGGCGCCGCCTCGACGAGGCCGCGCAGAGCTCCACCGAGATCGTCGCCCACATCCACCAGCTCGAGGAGGTCTACGACCAGGACCTCGCCGACGAGTCCGGCTTCGGCCCGATCCCGAGCGGCGACGAGATCGCGGCCGAGCTCGAGCGCTTCCTCCGCGGCCAGTAGCGCGGCCGCCCGGAGACGGACGCGCGACAGGCGCTCGAAGCATCGCGCGCTGCGCGAGGGCGGCGGGACGAGCGAATACCCTGGATGCGGAGCGGCCAGGACGACAAAGGAGTCGGCGGTGGTCGAGGCACGGGACGTTCACGAGCTCATCGGCCGCCACCTCGTCGCCGACGGCTTCGAGTTCGTGCTCGACATCGGCGAGAGCCGCGGCTCGTGGCTCGTCGACGCGCGGGACGGCACGCGCTACCTCGACATGTTCGGCTTCTTCGCCTCGTCGCCGCTCGGCTTCAACCACCCCGGCTTCGACGCCCCCGACTTCCTCGACGAGCTCGTCCGTGTCGCGCGGACGAAGCCCTCGAACGGTGACGTCTACACCGTCGAGCTGGCGTCCTTCGTCGAGACCTTCGAGCGTGTCGTCGGCGACCCGGCCCTGCCGAGGCTCTTCCTCATCGACGGCGGGGCGCTCGCGGTCGAGAACGCGCTGAAGGCGGCGTTCGACTGGAAGCAGCAGAGGAACGAGGCGGCGGGGCGCTCGGGCGAGCTCGGCACGCAGGTCCTCCACCTCACGCGCGCGTTCCACGGCCGCACCGGCTACACGATGTCGCTCACGAACACCGAGCCGGTGAAGATCGCGCGCTTCCCGAAGTTCGACTGGCCGCGGATCTCCACCCCGGGCATGCGCTTCCCGGTGGACGACCACCTCGACGAGATCGCGGCCGCCGAGGACCGCGCGATCGAGGAGGCCGAGGCCGCGTTCAGGCAGCGGGCGCACGACATCGCCTGCTTCATCGCCGAGCCGATCCTCGCCGAGGGCGGCGACATCCACCTCCGTGCCGGGTTCCTCCAGCGCATGCAGGCCCTCTGCCACGAGCACGAGGCGCTCTTCGTCGTCGACGAGGTCCAGACGGGCGGCGGGGCGGCGGGGACGCCGTGGTGCTACCAGCAGCTCGGCATCGAGCCCGACATCGTCGCGTTCGGCAAGAAGCTCCAGACCTGCGGCATCATGGCGGGGCGGCGCCTCGAGGAGGTCGAGACGCACGTGTTCCGCGTCCCGAGCCGCATCGACTCGACGTGGGGCGGCAACCTCACCGACATGGTCCGCGCGCGGCGGATGCTCGAGATCGTCGAGGAGGAGGGCCTCATCGCCCGCGCCGCCACGGTCGGCGAGCACCTCCTGACCCTGCTCGGCGACGTCGAGAGCGCGCACCCCGAGCGGGCGTCGAACGTCCGGGGGCGCGGCCTCCTCGCCGCCTTCGACCTCCCGTCCCGCGAGGAGCGCGACGAGGTGATCCGTCGCCTGCGCCAGGAGGAGCGCGTCGTGCTCCTCCCCTGCGGCGAGCGCAGCATCCGCTTCCGTCCGAACCTCGCCGTCGAGGAGGACGAGCTCGCGCAGGCGTGTGAGGCCATCACCGGGGTGCTGAAGCGGATGGAGAACTGACCTCGAGCGAAGGAGACATCGTGTCCCGCACCGTCTCGTCACTCATCGCCGGCCGTCGCCACGAGGAGGCGGGAGGCGGGCGGCTCGAGCTCCCCAACCCGGCGCAAACCGGCGAGGTGGTCTCCGAGGCGCTGCTCGCCGACGCGAGGACCTACGTCGAGGCCTGCCGGGTCGCCAAGGACGCCCAGCCGGCCTGGGCCGCCGTCCCGGCGCCCATCCGGGGGCGCGCGATCCAGCAGATCGGGCGGCTCGCCGAGGAGAACAAGGAGGCCCTCAGCCAGATCGTGACCCGTGAGATCGGCAAGCCGATCGTCGAGTCGCGGGGCGAGGTGCAGGAGCTCATCGACACCTGCAACTTCTTCCTCGGCGAGGGCCGTCGCCTCTACGGCGAGACCGTCCCGAGCGAGATGTCCGACAAGCAGCTCTTCACCTTCCGCACCCCGGTCGGGGTGTGCGCGATCACGACCGCCGGCAACTTCCCCGTCGCGGTGCCGTCGTGGCACCTCGTGCCGGCGCTGCTGTGCGGCAACACCGCCGTGTGGAAGCCGGCGGAGTACGCCGTCCGCATCGGCGAGGCCGTGACCGAGCTCTTCCTCGCCGGGGGGCTGCCCGAGGGGGTGCTGAACACCGTCATCGCCGACGGGCCGACGACCTTCGACGGGCTGTCGCAGGCGCTCGAGGCCGGGCTCGTCGACAAGGTCGGCTTCACCGGTTCGGTCGACGTCGGCCGCCGCATCGGCGAGCTCTGCGGCCGCCACCTCCAGTCGCCGACGCTCGAGCTCGGGGGCAAGAACCCCCAGGTCGTGATGCCCGACGCGCAGCTCGACCTCGCGGTGGAGGGGGCGCTCTTCAGCGGGTTCGGCACCGCGGGCCAGCGGTGCACCTCGCTCGGCACGCTCATCGTCCACGAGTCGATCCACGACGAGTTCATGTCGCGGTTCGTGCGTGCCGTCGAGGAGGCCCCGATCGGCCAACCCACCGACGAGTCGGTGGTGTACGGGCCGATGATGAACGCGCGCTTCTGCGACCGCTTCCTCGGCTGGCTCGACATGGTCGAAGGGCACCACAGCATCCACGGCTCGACCGGGGTCGGACGCATCGACGACGACAACCCGCGGGAGCGGTTCGTCGGCGACTGGAACGCCGGTCTCTACGTCCACCCGACGATCGTGGACGGCATCACGATGAAGGACGAGCTGTACCGCAACGAGACCTTCGGCCCGATCGTCGGGGTCGCGACCTTCCCGGACTTCGACGCGGCGATCGACCTCGCGAACGGGCACGGCTACGGGCTTTCCTCCTCGATCTACACCACCGACCCGCAGGCGGTGTTCCGCTTCCGCGAGCGCATCAGCGCCGGCATGGTGAGCGTGAACAACACGACCTCGGGCGCGGAGGCGCACCTGCCCTTCGGCGGCAACGGCAAGTCCGGCAACGGCGCGCGCCAGTCCGGGAGGTGGGTGCTCGACCAGTTCACCCGCTGGCAGTCGATGAACTGGGACTACTCGGGGCGGCTCCAGAAGGCGCAGATGGACACCGCCGACATCACCGCCGACCTCGCCTTCCGCCTCGACCCCACCTAACCCAAGAACCCAACCCAAAAACCCGTCGCATCCGGCGGTGGATTCACACCGCCGTGCCGCCTGCGGGTCAGAAGCCCAAGAACCTGTGGATCGGCCGTCGCTGGCGCCGGAAATTCCACAGGTTGGCTCAGGGTCGTCGGAGGAGGGTGGCGCGGATCGCGAGCAGGCGGGCATGGAGGGCGTCGGGATCGCGGAGGTCCTCCTTCGTAACATGGACGACGTAGATGCCGAGCATCCGCAACCTGGCGTCACGGACGGCGTCCTTCTCTCGTTGCGGGGCAGAGGTGTGGTGGTCCCGTCCGGCGTACTCGATCGCCATCTGGCAGTCCCGCCAGAAGAAGTCGACCTTGATATCGGGCGCTACCCAGACGCCCCACTCGCCGGGAGGGTCGATGCCATCGAGGACCGGCTTGAGTTCCCGTTCGCCCATGCTCTCCTGTTCGAACACGCCCTGGGCAAGCAGCCGCAGGATGACCCGGCTCCCGGGATGGCGCGGATCACGTCGGACTGTGGTCACGAGCCGGTCCGGCCGCAACGTTCCACGCCACCCCGCACTGTCGATCCCCACGATCAAACGACGGTCCGTGACGAGCGGGGCCGCGTCCATGAACGCACGGCCCGGCGCCACGATCGGAATGTTGCGGGCCGTCGGGCCTCGCACCAGTGGCCAGGAGGTCCGCACGGTCCGGAACGGCACGTTCGTGATCTGACGATCTCGCGGAACGAGGACGACGAACGGGTCTTCTAATGAGAACCCCTCGACGCCGAGCAGGCCGAGCACGTAGGGCCCGGACAGCCGGGCCGTCGGCCAGCACCTCAGGACGGCGGCCATGCCTCGCTGCTCATGCGGCACCGCACTGCCGGCCAGGCGGTAGACCCCGTACAGGACGGTCTCGAAGGCGCGTCTCCTCACGAGGCCGTCGATCTGGCCTTCAGTCATTCCGCACCCGAGAAGCTGGTGACGACCGGCCACGCCGTGCTGGGATCGCAGGAGGTGTCGCGCCGCTGGAGTCATCCGAGCCATGCGGCTCATCATCCATGCCCCCGGCGATTCTGCGGCCTCGGATCACCGCGAGGCTGTGGACGACTTGCCGTGTGGATCGACCGCCGTCGGCGGCGCCAACCTCACACGGTCATCCGCCACTGGCCGACGGAGGCCGCGACTGTGTGGAGTCCCCGCCGTATGCGATGGGTTCTTGGCTAGGTCTTGGCTAGGTCCAGGTTTCCAGGTGGGTGAGGAGGTCGGGGAGGCGGTCGATGGTGGCGTCGGGGACGACGCCGGGCGGGGCGCGGTCAGGCGATCGATGAGCTCGGTGCTGAGATCCGCGTCGTGGCTGACGAGCTCGACCGCGGCGAGGTGCCAGAACTCCGCGGGCTCCACCGACGCCCACCGCGAGAGTGTCCCGCCCCAGTCGAAGACGACCGCCTCGACGCTCACGCCGGCGCCCGATCGAACGTCGTGTCGATGCTCACGCCGGCGCCCGGCCGGTCGCGGCCTCGATCGCCCCGCGGACGATGTCGTCCTCTTGGAGCAGCACGGTGTCGGCGGCCGGTCCGAGCGGCACGTAGGTGTCGAGCGAGCGCACCGACCGGACCCGGCCGCGGAAGCCGCCCTCGGCCAGGTTCGCGACGATCGCGTCCGCCACTCCCCCGGCGGTCGCGCGGCACTCGTCGGCGACGAGGACCCGCCCGCAGTCGTCCGCGTGCTCGCGGACCGCGGCGAACGGCAGCGGGTTCAGCCAGCGCAGGTCGAGGACGCGCGCCGCGATGCCGTGGTCGGCCGCGAGCCGTCGCGCCGCCCGCAGCGACATCCGCAGCCCGTTCGCGTAGGTGACGATGAGCACGTGGCTCCCGTCGCCGTGGACACCCACCTCCCCCGGCAGCAAGGCCTCCCCCGGCGGCGGGTAGCCGGAGAGCCAGCCCTCGTCCCCCGGTTCGTAGAGGTCCTTCTCGTGGTAGAGGGCGATCGGCTCGAGGAAGCACACGACGCGGCCGTCTGCGGCGGCCATTCCGAGCACGCCCCGCAGCATCCGCGCGGCGTCGTCGCCCCGTGCGGGCGCCGCGAGCACGAGCCCGGGGATGTCCCGCAGCGCCCCGATCGAGTCGTCGTTGTGGAAGTGCCCGCCGAAGCCCTTCTGGTACGCGAACGACGCGATGCGGACGACCATCGGGTTGCGGAACTGGCCGGAGCTGAAGAACTGGAGCGACGCGGCCTCCCCGCGGAGCTGGTCGAGCGCGTTGTGGACGTAGGCGAGGTACTGGATCTCCGGGACCGGCAGCAAGCCGAGCATCGCCGCCCCCTGGGCGACCCCGAGGATCGTCGTCTCGTCGAGCAGCGTGTCGAAGACACGCTCGATGCCGAAGGCCGCCTGGAGCCCGGCGGTGACGTAGTACACCCCGCCCTTCAGCGCGACGTCCTCGCCGAAGACGAGCATCTCGGGTCGGCGGACCATCTCGTCGTGCAGGGCCGCGTTGATGTGGGCGGCGAGGGTCCGGCGCGTCGGCGCGGTCCGCTCCTCGGGCAGCTCGTCGCCGAAGGCACGGCGGCGCGCCTCCTCGCTCGGCCGCCCCGTCGCCTCGCTGCGCGCCCGTGCCTCGTCGTACGGGGCGAGGGGCGCCATCACCTCCTCGGCGGTGGTCAGCTTCGGCCCCCCCGCCGCCTCGGCCGCGAGCTTGCGGACCTGCTCCCTGGTCTCCGCGACGATCGTCCGCAGCTCGTCGGGCGCCGCCGCCCGGGTCGCGACGAGCCGCCGCGCGTTGCGGACCAGGGGGTCGCGCTGCTCGTCGGCCTCGATCGCCGCGACCGAGCGGTACCCGGTCTCGACGTCGCTGCCAGCATGTCCCCAGAGGCGCACGGTGGGCAGGTGGAGGAACACCGGCAAACGCGAGGACCTGCAGTCCGCGATCGCCGCGGTGACCGCGTCCCACACCTCGTCGAGCTCGCCGTCGGCGCGCACGTACCGCAGGTGCGGCAGGTCGGCGAACGTCTCCTCTATCCAGCGCCGCGGGGTGTCGACGGAGATTCCGAGGCGGTTGTCCTCGCAGACGAACAGGATCGGAACCGGGCTCCCGCGCCGGTGGGCGTAGCGCGCGGCGTTGATCCCGGCGAGGGCGGTCGCATGGTTCGCCGAGGCGTCGCCGAACGAACAGCAGACGATCGCGTCGTCGGGCAGCGCGGTGTCATGGCCGAGCCGTCGGGCCCGCTCGATCGCGAAGGCGGTCCCGACCGCCTTCGGCACGTGCGAGGCGATCGTGCTCGTCTGCGGCGGCACCCAGAGCGGGCGGCTCCCCCAGACCTTGTGCCGTCCCTGGGCGATCGGATCCTCGACGGAGGCGACCATCCCCAGGAGGGTCTCGGTGATCGGGTCGCCGTCGCCGTGGCGGCCGCGCGCCATCATGAAGGCGCCGGAGCGGTAGTGGAGGAAGCACGGGTCCGTCGGCTCGAGGAGGGCGCCGATCACGACGTTCTGCTCGTGGCCGGCGCTCGAAATCGTGTAGTAGCCGAGACCCTCCGCCCGGAGCTCCCGGGCGACGACGTCGAGCGTCCGCGAGCGCACCTGGTCCTCGAAGAGCTCGACGGCCCGGGCGGCCGTCAGCGTCGAGTTCGGCGCGATCGGGGCGCCGCGGTCGAGACGGGCGACGTCGGGACCGGCCTCGCTGAGGAGGCGGTCCAGCCGTTCCTCGACGATCTCGACCCGCGAACGCGCCATGGCAGCGGAGGCTACTGGCTCGCCATCGGCGGTCCGGCGCGGGCCCTCGCTACGCTCCCGGCGCCCTGGCCGACGCTACGGTTGGGTCCCGTCGCCTCCCGTCGAGGAGCTTCCGCGTGGCCATCGCCGTGACCGGCTCGATTGCGCACGACTACCTCATGCGGTTCGACGGCCGCTTCAGCGAACTGATCGTCGAGGACCAGCTGCGGCGGCTCAGCCTGAGCTTCCTCGTCGACGACCTCGAGATCCGGCGCGGCGGCGTCGCCGCGAACATCGCCTTCGGGATGGCGCAGCTCGGTCTCCACCCGGTGCTGGTGGGCGCGGTCGGCGACGACTTCAACGCCGACTACCGGTCATGGCTCGAGCGTCACGGCGTCGACACGGCGTCGGTGCGGGTGTCCGAGGTCCGGCACACCGCCCGGTTCCACTGCACGACGGACCTCGACAACTGCCAGATCGCCTCGTTCTACACCGGGGCGATGGAGGAGGCACGGGAGATCGAGCTCCATCCCGTGGCCGACCGCGTCGGTGACATCGAGCTCGTCGTGGTCTCGCCGAACGACCCCGTCGCGATGCTGCGCCACACCGAGGAGGCGCGCCAGGCGGCGATGGCCTTCGTCGCCGATCCGAGCCAGCAGCTCGCCCGCATGAGCGGCACCGACGTCCGCGAGCTCGTCGACGGGGCGGCGATCCTCGTCTGCAACGACTACGAGCGCACCATCCTCGAGTCGAAGACCGGCTGGGACGGCGACGAGGTGCTCGACCGCGTCGGGGTGCGCGTCACGACCTACGGAGCCGACGGGTGCGCCATCGAGCGCGAGGGTGATCCCGCCATCGAGGTCGCGGCGTTCCCGGAGCAGCACATCGTCGACCCGACCGGCGTCGGTGACGGGTTCCGTGCCGGCCTCCTCGCCGGGCGTGCCGTCGGGCTGTCGCTCGAACGATCCGCCCAGGTCGGCAGCGCGGTCGCCACGCTCGTCCTCGAGTCGATCGGGACCCAGGAGTACCGCGTCCAGCCGGAGACCTTCCTGAAGCGGCTGGCCGAGGAGTACGGCGACGATGCCGCGGCGGAGATCGCCGCCGGCCTCCCCGCCTTGAGCGAGGATTAGTCGGGGGGGTTCGGGGGCCTCAAGGAGTGGAGCGCAGCCAGGAAGTCTCTCGAAGCTGCGCGGAACGTGGGCCCCCGACTATCCGAGACGCTCGATGATCCAGTCGACGGAGGCGGTGAAGGCCTCGACGTCGGCGCGGTCGACCGCCGGGAAGAGCCCGACGCGGAGCTGGTTGCGGCCCAACTTGCGGTAGGACTCGGTGTCGACGATGCCGTTGGCGCGCAGGGCCACCCCGACGTCGGCGGCGGACACGCCCTCGAGATCGATCGTGGCGACGACATTCGAGCGTGCGGCCGGGTCGCGCACGAACGGCTCCGCCCAGTCCCTCGCCTCCGCCCACCCGTAGACGTGGTCGGCCTTCGCGGCGCAGTCATCGACCGCCGCAGCGAGACCCCCCCGGTCGAGGAGCCAGTCCACCTGATCCAGGGCGAGGAGCAGCGTCACGACCGCCGGGGTGTTGTAGGTCTGCTGCTTGCGGGCGTTGTCGATCGCGATGGAGAGGTCGAGCGAGGCCGGGACGTAGCGCCCGACCGAGAGCTCCTCGGTGCGATCGATCGCGGCCGGCGACAGCACCGCGACCCAGAGCCCGCCCTCCGACGCGAAGCCCTTCTGGAGGCTGAAGTAGTACGCGTCGGCCTCCCCCATGTCGACCGGCAGCCCGCCTGCGCCGCTCGTCGCGTCGACGAGGACGAGCGCGTCGTCCTGCGGGCGGCGGACGTCCATCGCCACACCGGTCGAGGTCTCGTTGTGGGTCAGCGCCTGGACGTCGACCTCGTCCTGGACGGCGAGGTCGGGCCGCCCGCCGGGATCGGTCTCGACGCGGACGATCTCCTTCAGCCACGGCGCGGCGGCGGCGGCGGCGGAGAACTTCGACGAGAACTCGCCGAAGACGTAGTGGAGGCTGCGCTCGCGGATCAGGCCGAAGACCGCGGCGTCCCAGAACGCGGTCGCCCCGCCGTTGCCGAGCACCACCTCGTAGCCGTCCGGCACGGAGAACAGGTCGGCGATGCCCTCCTGGAGGCGCCCGACGAGGCTCTTCACCGGCGGCTGGCGGTGGGAGGTCCCGAGGAGGTCGCCCGCCCGCTCGGCGACCGACGTCACCGCTTCCGGGCGGATCTTCGTCGGCCCACAGCCGAATCGACCGTCCCGCGGCTTGAGATCGGCCGGGACCTCGAGGGTCGCGGGGTCGATGGATGCCATCGTGGGCCTCGTTCCGTTCGGCTGCGTCCGCAGTGAACCACCGGCCCGGTCGTGCCGACGAACCATGACCGGGCGGGAGGGTTCGGGAGGCTCAAGGAGTGGAGCGCAGCCACACAAGTTTCTCGTTGCTGCGTGGAACGCAGCCGCCCGACTTAGGGCCTGCCGGCCGGGATACGCTCGGGCCCGACCCGCAGACGGAGCAATGGACGATGGCGAGGGCACTCGCGCGGCGTGTGCAGCAGATCCAGGAGTCGGTGACCCTCGCGGTCACCACCCGCGCGGCCGCGATGAAGGCCGCGGGCGAGCCGGTCATCGGCTTCGGCGCGGGCGAGCCGAACTTCCCCTCGCCAGCGCACGCGGTCGAGGCGGCCCAGCGGGCCGCCGCCGATCCCCTCTCGCACCGCTACTCCCCCGCCGCCGGCGTCCCGGCGCTGCGGGAGGCGATCGCCGAGAAGACCCGGCGCGACTCGGGCTTCGACGTCGAGGCGTCCCAGGTGCTCGTCACCAACGGCGGGAAGCACGCCCTCTACGAGATCTGGCAGGCGCTCCTCGACCCGGGCGACGAGGTCCTCATCCAGGCCCCCTACTGGGTCAGCTACCCCGAGCAGATCCGCCTGGCCGGGGCCGAGCCGGTGGTCGTGCCCTCCTCCCCCGGCAACGGCTTCCGCGTCAGCGTCGACGATCTCGAGCGGGCGGCGACCGACCGCACGAAGCTGCTCCTCTTCGTCTCGCCCTCGAACCCGACCGGCGCCGTCTACCCGCCGGAGGAGGTCGCCGCGATCGGCCGTTGGGCCGCGGAGCGGGGTCTCTGGGTGGTCGCAGACGAGATCTACGAGCACCTGGTCTACGGCGACGCGGAGTTCGCGTCGCTCCCTGTCGTGGCCCCGGAGGCGGCCGAGCGCACGGTGGTCATCAACGGGGTCTCGAAGACGTACGCGATGACGGGTTGGCGTGTCGGGTGGGCCATCGGTCCCCGCGACGTCATCGCCGCCGCCACGAAGATCCAGAGCCACCTCACGAGCAACGTCGACAACATGGCGCAGGCTGCGGCGCTCGCGGCGATCACCGGCCCGCAGGACTCTGTCGCGCAGATGCGGGAGGTGCTCGACCGCCGCCGCCGCCTCACCGTCGAGCGGCTCTCGGAGATCGAGGGCATCGTCTGCCCCGAGCCGCACGGGGCCTTCTACGTCTTCCCCGACGTCAGCGGGGTGTTCGGGCGGGAGATCGGTGGCCGCATGGTGCGTTCGAGCCTCGACCTCGCGGACGGACTCCTCGACGCGGCCCAGGTCGCGGTCGTGCCGGGCGAGGGCTTCGGCGGCCCCGGCTGCCTCCGCCTCAGCTACGCCCTGAGCGACGACGACCTCGCCGAGGGCCTCGACCGCATCGCCAAAGCCCTCACCTGACCGTCGTGTGAGCATCTGGTTCCGCGGGGTGGAACTGGATGCTCACGCTTCGGGGAGGGGGTGACTCGTGAGGATGCCGTGGACGACCTCGACGTCCTCCGGGACGAGCGTCCGGCTGCGATGAACGGTCACTCCGTCGACCGTGGGCCGAGCACTTCGACCGTAGGGGACGAGCAGGTGCGTCCTCCCTGCGCGCTGGAACCTACGCATGCCGTGGCCGGCCAGGGAGGTCGAACGGGCGGCTGCGACAGGCGGACCCACCGCCAGCATGGCGGCGACGAGGGCGCGTCCCCACGTCAAGGGTGCGCCGGGGAACTCGTAGACGTCTTCGTGAACGCGAATCAACCGATTTCTCTCCAGCGCGCGGTTCATCCCGGCACGCGACCACCCGCAGTCGAGGAGCTGGTTGAACGTGATGAAGCCGAACTGGCCGCGTGCGACCTCGGCTGCAGCCTCGTACGGGCTGAGGGAGTCGTCATGGGGGACGGGAACGAGGAGCGACGGAGAGGACATGCGGCAGAGTCTGCGCCCCCAGGGGACTCTGCGGTCAACGGATCGTCCGCGGGATGTGGATAGCCGCGTGAGCGAGCCTTCCTGACCGTTCTGTGAGCATCCGGTTCCACCCCTCGGAACTTGGTGCTCACAGAACGAATTACTGGATCTCGCCCTTGCGGTAGCGGAGGCCGTCGGCGGCGGGCATCCGCAGTCGCTGCGACGCGAAGACGAGCACGAGGATCGTCACGACGTGGGGGGTGAAGAAGACGAACTCGTTGGGGACCGTGTCGGTGACCAGGAACCAGGTGAAGAAGGCAGCGCCGCCGGCCAGCGAGACGAGGGCGGCGCGTGGCTTCCGCCAGCGCTGCAGCGCGACGGCGATGAGGGCGACGGCGAGGAAGAGCAGGAGGGCGTGCACGGCGCCCTCGCTGCGGAGCTGGAGGGCGTCGGTGAAGCCGAAGAGCCCGGCGCCGAGCCAGGTCCCGGTCGGACGCCAGTTGCCGAAGATCATCGACGCGAGGCCGATGAACCCCCGGCCTCCGGTCTGGCCCTCCCGGTAGATGCCCGCCGCCTCGACGACCAGGAACGCCCCGCCGAGCCCGGCCAGCGCCCCCGAGATCAGGACACCGATGTGCTTCACGGTGTAGACGGGCACGCCGAGAGACTCGGCCGCGTAGGGGTTCTCCCCCGCGGACCGCAGGCGCAGTCCGAGCGGGGTCCGCCACAGGAACCACCACGTGAACGGGATCAGCAGGAGCGCGATGATCGTGAGGAGGGACAGGCGCCCGGTGAGGCCCTTCAGCAGCCCGCCGATGTCGGACACGAGGAACCAGTCCAGGCGTTCCAGCCCGCCGAAGAGGTCCGGTGTTCGCCAGGGTCCGAGTTTGCCGCCCGCCAGGAAGGGAAGGGTGAACTCCCCGACATCCCCCTGGACGCGCGGCGACTGGGTCGATCCCCCTCCAGTGCCGGGCACGTAGATCACGACCGACAGGAACCGGGCGACGCCGAGCGCGAGGATGTTGATGGCGACGCCGGAGATGATGTGGTCGACGCCGAAGTTCACGGTCGCGACGGAGTGAAGGAGCGCCCCGGCGATGCCGCCGAGGACGCCGAACGCCACCCCCCACCAGACCCCGTAGTGCCAGCCGGCCCAGCCGGCTGACCACGTCCCGAGGATCATCATCCCCTCGAGCCCGATGTTGATGATGCCGGTCCGCTCCGCGTAGAGGCCGCCGAGGCCGGCGAGGGCGATGGGAACGGCGAGACGCAGCGCGGCCCCGAAGTTCGCGCTCGACGTCAACTCGACCGCGCCGGTGACCTGGCGGACGATCGCCAGCAGGAGCATGGCCCCGCCCGCGATCAGGATGATGCGGCGGGCCCGCCGGGTCCGGGGGACGACCCGCACGCGCGGGCGCTCGGG
>JBOHEE010000176.1:0-2578 GCA_050700895.1 Nitriliruptorales bacterium
GGAGCGCCCCGAGCGCGGCGAGGGCCGCCGCTGCCTCGCCGGCACGCGCAGCGGCCACGGTCGCCCGGCCCGTCTCCACCCCGAGCTCCTTCAACGGCTCCGGGATCTCCACCGGGCCGGAGGTCTCGGGCTCGGTCTCGATCCAGGTGACGTCCTCCCGGCCGGCCGCCAGCACGGCGAGCGCGCCCTCCCCGTCACCGTCCTGCACCGCCCGCGCCAGCTCGGCGATGCCTCCGGCGAAGCGGTGGACCCTCCGGAGGACGACGATCCCGTCGGCGACGTCGGCACCCCGGGGAGGGTCGTCGGCCGGGACCGCCTCGCCGGTCGCGCTCGACAGGAGGTCGCGGACCGGCGACGAGATGAGCAAGCCCTCCCGGGCGGGGCCGACGATGTCGCCGAGCACCGCCCCCGCCTCGACCGACGCGAGCTGGTCGGGGTCGCCGACGAGGATGAGGCGGGCGTCGGGCCGGACGGCGTCGACGAGCTTCGCCATGAGCGCGAGGCTGACCATCGACGTCTCGTCGACGACCACCACGTCGTGGGGGAGCGGGGTGGCGGCGTCGTGGCGGAAGCGCGTCCGGCTTCCCGGGCGGGTGCCGAGGAGGCGGTGGAGGGTGGACGCCGAAGCGCTCGCGAGCCGCTCCCGGATCGCGGGGTCGGCGTCGATCTCCTCGGCCGCCTCCCGGATCGACTCCTCCAGCCCCGACGCGGCCTTGCCCGTCGGAGCGGCGAGCGCGATCCGTGGCGGTCTGTCGCCGCGGGTGGCCGCCTGCTCGTCGAGCAGCGCGAGGATCTGCGCCACCGTCGCGGTCTTGCCGGTCCCCGGCCCGCCCGCGACGACGGAGAACGGCCGCAGGACCGCGGCGGCGGCAGCGAGCCGCTGGAGGTCAGGGCCGTCACCGTCGCCCTGGAAGAGCCTGGCGAGCCCGGCGCGCAGCGTGGGGAGGTCGACGTCGGGGGGCGGCGCGGTGCCGCGACGGGCCAACCCGTCGGCGACGGCGCGCTCGTAACGCCAGTAGCGGTCGACGTAGAGGCGGCCGCCGACCAGCCGCAGCGGCGCCTCCACAGGCTCGTCGTCGTGGGCGACCAGCGGGCTCGTCGTGACGGCGTCCACCCACCGGTCGGGATCCGGCCAGGGCAGCGCGGCGACGTCGACGGGTGTGTCGCTGTCGGTGGCGACCGTCAGCGGCAGGGCCGCCAGGTCGATGCAGACGTGGCCGAGCCGAGGACCGCGCACGGCGAAGGCGGCGGCGAGGACCACCTCCTCGCGATGCTCGTCGAGGAGTCGACCGAGTGCGGTCGCGACGTGGACGTCGGCCGCGTCGAGGATGCCCGCAGCGTTGAACGCGGCGAGCGGAGGCGGTGCGTCCCCGACGAGCCGTGCGGCGTGCTGGTCGGGTGGCGCCTCCAGGGGCGGGGGCGGTTCGACCGCGGGCTCCGGCAGGGGGTCGAAGAGGGACGGCTGGATCGTCACGAGCTGGCGACCACCGCTGCCGCTGCTCGCGTCGCTCGTCACCTGGCGACTGCCGCTGCCGCTGCTCGCGTCGCTCGTCACCTGGCGACCACCGCTGCCGCTGCTCGCGTCGCTCATCTCGCTTCCCCCTGGTCGAGGAGGTCGCTCAGGGCGACGACCAGCTCGGTCGGAGGCCTCCAGGAGAAGACCCCGCAGGGTTGGCCACCGGAGCGGGGGACGTCGGCGCCGGTCATGCCGCGGAGGAACAGGTAGAGGACCCCGCCGAGGTGGCGGTCGGGTTCGTACGCGGGCTCCCGGAGGCGCCAGCGCAGGAAGCGGTGGAGGGCGACGGTGTAGAGCAGGGCCTGAAGGTGGTAGTGCCCGGCCGCCATCGCCTCGTTCAGCGCCGCGCGCCGGTAGTGCCAGGCGGTGAGCTCCTCGTCGGGGGGCGCGAGACGGTTGGTCTTGTGGTCGACGACGAGGAAGCGGGGGTCGCCGTCATCTCCCACGCGGAGGACGAGGTCGATCGATCCGGTCAGGTACCCGCGGGCGGTCTGCTGGAGGGCGGGCTCGGCGAGGCGCTCGGCGTAGGCGGCCACCGGGTCGTCCGGGTCGAGGTGGACCTCGAGCAGGCGGCCGATCCCCGCGAGCGTCACCCCGCCCGTGGGCGTGTCGCCGCCGGCGAGCGGCAGCTCGAAGCCCAGCTCGTCGAGCCGAGCGGCCTGCGGAACCCCGGCGAGGCAGGTCTCGCCGGCGAGCGGGCCGAGCGGCGTCTCGAGCACCCGCCGCAGTCCGCCGACCAGCACCTCGCGGTCCACACCGTCGATCGGGAAGTGCGCGAGCTGTTCGCCCACCCGCAGCGCGAGCTCGTCGTCGAGGTCCCCGGCGTCGAACGCGGTCTCCTCGAGGACCGCGTGCACGAACGTGCCGAACGCGGTGCCCGCGGGCAGGTCGCCGAGCGGCAGGGGGACCGAGCGGAGGTCGGCGTCCTCGTCGGCCCCGGCTGAGCCGGCGACTCCGGCGGGCAGATGCTCGTCGTCCTTGAGCGGCTCTGCGGTCTCGCTCCTGATCCGGGGCTCGTGGGCGAGCACGGTCAGGCGGCTGTAGGACGTGCGGTACCAGGAC
>JBOHEE010000177.1:0-9045 GCA_050700895.1 Nitriliruptorales bacterium
GCAGGGCGGCCTGGACGTCGGCCGGGAGTCCCTCCAGGCCCAGGAAGCCGGCTGCCCACCGGGGGTCGACGCGGATCGATGCGGGTGTGGGCCGGCCCTTCCCGCTCGCTCGCGCACCGGCGTCGGCGCCGCCCGCGAGCTCCACGAGGAGCTCGACCGACCGGGCGGCCGCGGACCACGATCCGGACGGGTCGACCGCGCGTTCGAAGCGGGTGCTCGCCTCCGAGACGAGGCCGAGGCGCCGGGACGTCCGCCGGACCGCCGCCGGGTCGAAGGCGGCGGATTCGAGCAGGATCCGCGTCGTCTGCGGGCCGACCTCCGTCTCCTGTCCCCCCATCACGCCGGCCAGGGCGACCGCCCGCTCGGCGTCGGCGATCACGAGGTCGGTCCCCTCGAGCGCGCGGTCGCGGCCGTCGAGGGTCCGCAGGGCCTCGCCGGGGCGCGCCCAGCGGACGATGATCTCGGGGCCGCGGAGCGTGTCGAGGTCGAACGCGTGGAGGGGCTGGCCGCGCTCCAGCAGCACGTAGTTCGTGATGTCGACGACGTTGCTCAGCGAGCGGATGCCGCAGATCTCGAGGCGGCGACGCAGCCACCACGGCGAGCGTCCGGGACGGAGCCCCTCGACGACCCAGCCGACGTAGCGCGAGCACCCGTCGGCGGCGTCGATCCGGATCGGCACCTCGCCGTCGCTGCGCTCGTCCGATCCCGCCACCGCAAGCCGTGGCTCGACGTCGAGGATCGCGGCGAGATCGCGGGCGACGCCGTGGACCGAGTGGAGGTCCCCGCGGTCGACCGGGACCGCGACGTCGATGACCGGGTCGCCGAGGGCGAGGACCTCGTGGATGTCCGTGCCGGGAGCGACGTCGCCGTCCAGGACCATGATCCCCGCATGGTCGTCGGCGACCTCGAGCTCGCGGGGCGAGCAGAGCATCCCGTCCGAGACCATGCCGCGCAGCTCGCGGCGGCCGATCTCGACGCCGAGGGGCAGGCGGGCACCGGGGACCGCGAGCGGCACGAGGTCGCCCGCGGCCATGTTCCGTGCCCCGGCGAGGACCGTGCGCTCACCCTCGCCGTCGTCGACGGTCACCACCACGAGCTTCTCGGCGTCGGGATGGTCCGCCACGTCGAGGACCCGCGCGACACGCACGCCTTCGACGCCGGCCCCGGGCGTCTTGACCCCCTCGACCTCGAGGCCGTTGCGGCCCATGAGCTCGAGCAGCTCGCCGAGGTCGACCTCGATGTCGACCAGCTCCCGCAGCCAGGAGAGTGGGACCTTCATCAGAAGCGCTCCAGGAAGCGGGCGTCGTTCTCGTAGAACATGCGCACGTCGGGGACACCGTGGCGCATCATCGCCACCCGCTCGATGCCGATCCCGAAGGCGAAGCCGGAGTGGACGCGGGGGTCGAGACCACACGCGTCCAGCACGTTCGGGTCGACCATGCCGGCGCCGAGCAGCTCGATCCAGCCGGTGCCCGAGCAGACGCGGCACGGTGACCCGTCCCCGGCGCAGAACGGGCAGGAGACGTCGACCTCCGCGGACGGCTCGGTGAAGGGGAAGAACGACGGGCGCAGGCGGACCTCGCGCTCGAGGCCGAACAGCGCGTGGGCGAACTCGAGCAGCGTCCCCCGCAGGTGCGCCATCGTGAGCCCCTCCGCGACCGCGAGACCCTCGACCTGCTGGAAGACCGGCGAGTGGGTCGCGTCGGGGGCGTCGTTGCGGAACACCCGTCCCGGGACGACGACGGCGATCGGCGGCGGCTGGGTCACCATGACCCTCGCCTGGACCGGCGACGTGTGGGTGCGCAGGACGATGTCGTCCGCGACGTAGACGGTGTCCATCTCGAGCCGGGCAGGGTGGTCGGGCGGGATGTTGAGGAGGTCGAAGTTGAACCGCGCCGCCTCGACCTCCGGCCCCTCCGCGACCCGGTAGCCGAGCCCGACGAAGGCGCCGACGATCTCGTCGGCGACCTGGGTGAGAAGGTGCGGGCGGCCCGGGGGGACGTGGCGCGGCGGCAGAGTGAGGTCGAGGCGCTCCTCACGAAGGCGCGCGTCCAGCTCCGCCCCGCGGAGCTCCTCGCGACGCCCGCCGAGACGCGCCTCGAACGTGTCGCGGAACTCGTTGACGCGGCGGCCGAGGGCGGCCCGCGCGTCGGGGTCGAGGTCCTTCAGCCCGCGCTGGATCTCCGCGAGCGGGCTCTTGCGCCCGGTGAAGGCCACGCGGGCGTCCTCGAGGGCATCGAGGTCGGCGGCAGCGTCGATGGCCGCGAGCGCCTCCGTCCGGAGACGCTCGATGCGATCTGCGTCGCGCTCGGCCTCCGTCACGCCCTCACTCCCCGAACGGAGGGGTGAGAGTACCGTCGACGCCGCCTACTCCGGCAGCGGGAGGAGCACGCGGAACGTGCTCCCCTCCCCCGGCGTCGACTCGACCTCGACCTCGCCTCGGTGGGCGAGGACGAGGCCACGGGTGATGTAGAGACCGAGCCCGGTCCCCGAACGGCGCGTGTCCCGCCCACGGGAGAACTTGCCGAATATGTGCGCCAGCTGGTCCGCGGCGATGCCGACCCCGTGATCCGAGACCGAGATCTCGAGCCGGCTGTCGCGGACGCGCGTCGACACCGTCACGGGCCCCTCGGTCGAGTAGCGGAGCGCGTTGTCGACGAGGTTCGTCACCACCCGGTCCATCTTGTCCGGATCGAGGAGCAGGCGCGGCATGCCCTGCTCGACCTCGAGCTTCACCGTCCGGCCCTCGTCGAGGTGCTGCGCGCGCTCGACGACGCGGTCGAGGAGTCCTTCGACGTCGACGAGCTGGCGGTGGAGCTCGACCCGTCCCGCGTCGATCCGGGAGACGTCGAGGAGCTCGTTCAGCAGGCGGGTGACGCGGTCCGCATCCGCGTTCACGGTCTCGAGCATCTGGCGCTTCTGCTCGTCGGAGAAGCGCTCCCACTTCTGCAGCAGGGTGCGGGTGAAGCCCTTCACGCTCGTGAGCGGGGAGCGGATCTCGTGCGAGACGGTGGCCACGAGATCGCTCCGCGCGGCGTCGACGCGCTCGCGACGTCCGGCGTGGCGGAACGTGAGCGCGATCCAGCCGTCCTCGAGCAGCTGACCCGCCACGCTGAGGGTGCGTTCGCCGTGCGCGCCGACGACCCGGACGATCCGCTCGGGGATGCGCTCGGCGATCCCGCGGACGGGGCCCTCCGGCTGGTCGGCCAGGAGGGAGATGGCCACGTCGCCGCCCGACGTGTCGACGAGCACGAGCACGTCGGGCAACGCGCGGCCGAACGCCGCGTCGCCGATCCCGAGGAGCGAACGGGCACGGGCGTTGACGTGGCGGACCGTGCCGGTCCCGTCGAGGAGAACGACACCCTCGGGGACGAGATCGAGGGCACGCAGCTCAGAGACCGTCTCCGGTGGTCGCGCCCTCGTCATCGGGTCCCTCCCGCCTCCGGCGCGGGGGGCCTCCGGTCTCCCGCCCTCATCCCGACCGGCGCCCCTTCCGTGCGCGCCGCGGCCGCAGCGGCGTAGACGGTCACGGCGACCGCCGCAGCGAGGTTCAGGGACTCTACGGGACCGTAACGCGGGATCGCAGCCGTCGTGTCGAGCGTCGCAAGCAGATCCGGTGGGAGACCGTGCGCCTCGCTGCCGAAGATCACGGCGACCGGTGGTGAGAGGAGACCCGGCTCGCCGATCGTCACGCCGGCGTCGGCGTCGAGGCCGACCGTCCGCTGGCCCGCCGACCGGCAGGCGTCGACGACCTCCGCTGGCGATGGCCCCACGACGACGGGGAGACGGGCCACGGCGCCGGCGGCGGCGCGGACCGCCTTCGGGTTCCACGGGTCGGCGGAGCCCGTGGTCAGGACGAGGCCCGAAGCCCCTGCCGCGACCGAGGTGCGCACGATCGCGCCGACGTTGCCCGGATCCGACACCTCGGCGAGCACGACGAGGAAGCCGCGACCGGTCACGTCCGACAGCGTGTGGTGACGCTGGCGGGCGACCGCGACGACACCTTGTGGCGTCGCGCTGTCGGCGAGCCGGCGGAGCACCTCATCGGTCACGACCGTGAGTTCGACGCCGGCCCTGGAGGCGCCTTCCTGGAGCTCCCTGGCCGCGGCGTCGACCGCGTAGATCTCCTCGAGATGTCCGCTGTCGAGGAGGTCGGCGACGTAGCGCGGCCCCTCGACGAGATAGCGGTCCTGGGTGTCGCGGTCGCGACGTCGGCGGAGTGCAGCTGCCCGCTTCACGCGCGGATTCGCGGTCGAGGTCACCTGCGGGAGGTCGAGCCCCTCCCCGGCGCTCATGCGTCCTCGGGCTGCTCCAGGGCGGTCTTCGCGGCGGCGACGAGCTGTCCGAACGCGGCGGGGTCTCGGACGGCGAGGTCGGCCAGCACCTTGCGGTCCACGTCGATCTCGGCGAGCTTCAGGCCGTGGACGAGGCGGCTGTAGCTGAGCCCCTCGTTGCGGGCGGCGGCGTTGATGCGGGCGATCCACAGCCGGCGGAAGTCACCCTTGCGCTTGCGCCGGTCGCGGTACGCGTACCGCTCGGCGTGGTCGACGGCCTCCTTCGCCACCTTGAACCGCCGGCTCCGGGCACCCCGGAACCCCTTCGCCCGGTCCAGGACCTCGCGATGCTTCTTCCTGCCCTGGATGCCCCGCTTCACGCGAGCCATGGTCGGCCTCCTCGTCTCTCATCTCCGATCGCAGCCAGGGGCCGCGACGGATCACGTCACTTGTTCAGCAGCTTCCGCATGCGCTTGGCCGGTCCCGTGTCGAGGGCCTCGGTCCCGCTGAGGCGCCGCTTGCGCGAGGCGCTCTTCTTCTCGAGCAGGTGGTTCGTGTTGCGCTTCTTCGACATGACCTTGCCGTTGCGGGTCACGCGGAAGCGCTTCTTGGCCCCGCTGTGCGTCTTCTGCTTCACGTCGTGTCCTCCGTGCCCGTGTCGCGGGCGGTTCCTGCCTGTCTCTGGCGACTGCCGCTTCGCTCCTTGAGTCGCCTAGGCCGGGCTCGCGGCCGGCTGGGCCTCTTCCTGCTTCTTCCTCCTCGGGGCCAGCACCATCACCATGTTGCGCCCGTCCACCGTCGGGTGGGCCTCGACCGTGGCGAGCTCGTCCATGTCCTCGGCGAGCCGGTCGAGGAGCACCTTGCCGAGCTCAGGATGGGTCACCTCGCGACCGCGGAACATGATCGTGGCCTTGACCTTCGCGCCGTCCTTCAGGAAGCGCTTCACGTGGCCGGCCTTCGTCGAGTAGTCGTTCTGGGAGATCTTGGGCCGCATCTTGATCTCCTTCACGGAGATCTGGCTCTGCTTCTTGCGCGCCTCCTTCTCCTTCTGCGCCTCCTGGTACTTGAAGCGTCCGTAGTCCATCACCCTGCAGACCACGGGGGAAGCCTGGGCGGCGACCTCGACGAGGTCCATGTCCTGCTCCCGCGCGAAGCGCAGCGCCTCGGCGAGCTGGACGACCCCGATCTGGTCCCCGTCCGGTCCGATCAACCGGACCTCACGCTCTCTGATCTCCTCGTTCATCCGCGGTTCGTCGTTGATGCTGCTCCCTCCTTCGTCGTCCTGCCTTCCAGCCTCCGGTGTCCTCCGCCGACACGTCCTGCAGCAACGGCATGCGGAAACGGCGGCCCTGGGGCCGCCTTCGCCGAACACGAAGCGCGCGGGCGATGCTCGCGCGGAACGCGTGCGACCCGGGGAGGCGTGTCGCCTGCCGGGTGGGAGGTCTGGCGGCCCCCACTTCTCTTCGGTTGTGCCTTCGAGGCTACCAGTCACCTGGTCGGGGGGCTACGCCGCACGCAGCCACGACAGACTCGTCCGGCAGCGCTCGGCTCCTTGAGCCCCCCGAACCCCCCGGGGCGTGGCCGGCGAGGTCAGCGGCCTGTCCGGCAGCGCTCGGCTCCTTGAGCCCCCCGAACCCCCGGGGCGTGGCCGGCGAGATCAGCGGCCGGGGATCCAGAGGCGGTCCGCGGCCGGCGACCCCTGCTCCTCGGTCTCCCCCGCCGACGGCGTCTCCGCCGCTGGCCGCTCCCCGGGCTCCGACGAGAGATCACCCGCCTCGTCCGCCGGGAGGCGACCCTCCGCCCGCATCTGGGCGAGCTGCTTCTCCGCGTCGACCTGCGCCATGCGCAGCTGGCCGACCGCCTGGTCCATCTGCCCGCGGATGCTCCCGTCGAGGCGCTCCCCCACGCTCTCGGCCACGGCCGCGGCCGCGTCGATGAGCAGGCGTGCGTCGCGGCGCCCGAGCTTCACCTCCGCGGCGCTCGCGAGCACCGAGAAGGCCTGCGCGACAACCTCCGCGGGGTCGGTCTGCCGCAGCTGCGCGAGGTAGGCGCGGACCTCCTCCTCGGTCGGCTGGCGGCCCTGACCCGCGCCTCCGGGTCCCGTCGGTGGCTGCGACTCGCTCATGACACCTCGTGGTCGCTGAACCCGGTGCGCGTGTCGTGCGCATGCTCCTGGTGCGCCTCGTCGGCTCCGAACCGCACCCCGCGGTACGCGTGGTAGACGAAGGCCACGCCGATCACGATGCCGAAGACGAACGCGAGGATGATCCCCTGGTTCGAGCCCTTGGCGGTCGCGTACCCCCCCGGCGCACCTGCGGCGAGCGCCGGAGCCGCGGTGAGCGCCATGACCGCCACCGTCGCGCCGAGCGCCATGACCGCCACCGTCGCGCCGAGCGTCGAGAAGAGTCTGCGCACGTCGGATGCTCCTGGGAGAGGGTTTGAAACCATCCTAGCGAGGAACGCTCAGCCCACGATCTTGGTGATGGCGAGCTCGAGGATCCCGCTCGCGCCCCGGGCCTTGAGTTCGGGGATCAGCAGGTTCACACCGCGCTTGTCGACCACGGTCTCGACGGCGTAGCCGTCGCCGTGGGCGAGCTGGCTGATCGTCGGCGCCTTCATGCTGGGCAGGATCTCCAGCACCTCCTCCAGGTCGTCGGCGGCGACGTTCATCTTCAGCAGCACGCGGCCGCGAGCGTCGATCGCCCCGAGGAGCAGGGTGCGGACGTCGTCCATCGCCGCCCGCTGCGCCTCGTCCTCCGCCGTCTCGGGGTTGGCGATGAGCTCGGTCCGCGACACGAGGAGCTCGTCGATGATCTTCAGCCCGTTCTTCCGCAGCGTGCTCCCGGTCTCGGTGACGTCCACGCAGGCGTCGACGATGTTGCCGACCTTCGCCTCGGTCGCGCCGTAGGAGAGGAAGATGCGCGGGTCGATGCCCCGCTCCGCGAAGAAGCGCTTCGTGATCTCGGGCAATTCGGTCGAGATGCGCACCCCGTCGGGAAGGTCGTCGGCCGACGTCCACCCGGACTCCTGGGGCACGGCGAGCACGACCCGGATGGGGTTCGCGGTCGCCTTCGAGTACTCGAGCTCGGCCAGCGAGACGACCTTCGCGGAGGTCTCCTCGATCCAGTCGCGTCCGGTGATGCCGAGGTCGAAGAACCCCTCCTCGACGTAGCGCGGGATCTCCTGGGGACGGAGGATCGCGACCTCGCCGATGCGGGGATCGTCGATGCGGCCGAAGTAGTCCCGCGAGCTCGCGCGGTGCAGCTTCAGGTCGGCGTCCTCGAGGAGCTGGATGGTCGCCGCCTCGAGCGAGCCCTTGGGGATGACGAACTTCAACACGATGGTGCCTGTCTCACAGCCGGTTGAGGAGGCTTGCGGTCTCGACGGCGGCGAGGGCGGCCTCCGCGCCCTTGTTGCCGGCGTCCCCTCCGGCACGCGCCTCCGCCTGCTCCCACGTGTCGGTCGTGAGGACGCCGAAGGCCACGGGGATCGCGTGCTCGAGGGCGACGGAGGCGATCCCCGACGCCGCCTCGCCGGCGACGAGCTCGAAGTGGGGCGTCTCGCCCCGGATCACGGCGCCGACCGCCACGACCGCGTCGAACTCGCCGGTCGCGGCGACGCCGTCGCAGACGACCGGGAGCTCGAACGCCCCCGGCACCCAGTGGACGACGACGTCGTCCTCGGCCGCGCCGTGCTCGACGAGGGCGTCGACCGCTCCCTGCACGAGGCGGCAGACGATCTCCTCGTTGAAGCGGGCCGCGACGATCGCGATCCGCAGCCCGGTCGCGTCGACGTCGCCGGCGCGGAACCCGCCCTTCACGACCGGTCCTCGCGCGTGCGGACGGGAGCGAAGGCGAGGCCTTCGCGCTCGAGGCGCTCCTGGGCCGCGAGGTCGCCCACGCCCGTGGAGACGACGCCCTCGTCCGCGGCGGTGAACAGGTGGCCGAGCTTGGACCGCTTCGTCTCGAGGTAGTAGGCGTTCGCCGGGTTCGAGCGGATCTCCAGCGGGACCCGGGCGGAGATCGACAGCCCGAAACCCTCGAGTCCCGCGCGCTTGGCGGGGTTGTTCGTGAGAAGGCGGATCGTGGAGAGCCCGAGTTCGGCGAGGATCATCGCGCCGGTCCCGTAGTCGCGGACGTCGGCGGGGAAGCCCAGCGCGAGGTTCGCCTCGACCGTGTCCTGGCCCGAGTCCTGGAGCTCGTAGGCCTGCAGCTTGTGGAGGAGGCCGATCCCGCGGCCCTCGTGCCCGCGCAGGTAGACGATGATCCCCTCGCCCTCCTCGGCGATGCGGGCCATCGCGAGGTCGAGCTGCGCCCCGCAGTCGCAGCGCTGGGAGCGGAAGACGTCGCCGGTCAGGCACTCGGAGTGCATGCGGACGAGCACGTCGTGGCCGCCCTCCGCCCCGCCGAGCACGAGGGCGACGTGGTGCTTGCCGTCGGCGAGCGACTCGTAGCCCACCGCGCGCCACTCCCCGTAGGGGGTGGGCAGGCGGGTCTCCGCGACGCGGCGGACGAGCTGCTCGTTGGCCCGCCGGTGGGCGACGAGGTCGGCGATGGAGACGAGGGGAAGGTCGTGCTCCTCCGCGAAGGCGCGCAGCTCCGGCAGGCGCGCCATCGTCCCGTCGTCGTTGACGACCTCGCAGAGGACCCCAGCGGGGGTCAGACCGGCGAGCCGGGCGAGGTCGACGGCCGGAAGGACGTGCTCGTACGCGTCCACTCCGAGTGCCTGACCGGCGACGTCTTCCACTCGCTGCGCTGCGACTGCGGCGAGC
>JBOHEE010000178.1:0-20418 GCA_050700895.1 Nitriliruptorales bacterium
GCGTCGACTGGGACGTCGACGCCAGCGCCCGCGAACTCGTCCGTCCCGCAGAAGAGGACCTCTTCCGCGAGGGTCGCGCTCCCTAGCCGCCGCCGAAGACGAGCGTGCGGATCGGGTCGATCGCGAAGAACACCAGGAACGCGACGCTGGAGCCGTACATCATCCAGTGGACCTCGCGCCCCTTCCCCGACACGAGCTTCAGGAACGTGTAGCTGATGAAGCCCCAGCCGATGCCGTCGGTGATGGAGAAGTTGAACGGCATGATGACCATCGTCAGGAACGCCGGGATGGCGATCGTGTAGTCGCCCCACGGCAGCTCCCGCACGACCGAGATCATGAAGAACCCGACGAGGATGAGCGCGACGGCCGTGGCCTCGGGAGGGATGACTCCCGCGAGCGGGCTGATGAACAGGCAGAGCAGGAACAGGACCCCGACGACGACGCTCGTGAGCCCCGTGCGCCCTCCCTCCTCGATGCCCGTCGCCGACTCGATGTAGGTCGTGTTCGACGACGCGGACGCCGCACCACCGGCGGCGGCGGCGATGGAGTCGACGAGCAGGACGCGGTTCATCCCGGGGAGCCGGTCGTTCTCGTCGAGGAAGCCGCCCTCGTTGCCGAGCGCGATCGCCGTGCCCATGGTGTCGAAGAAGTCGGCGATCATGAGCGTGAAGACGGCGAGGAGCGCGGCGAGGAACCCGAGCTTCGCCCAGTAGCCGAACGAGAACTGGCCGAGGAGGGAGAAGTCCGGTGCGGCGAAGAAGTCCTCGGGGATCACGGCGACGCCCGGGGTGTCCCAGACGGTGCCGCCGGCAGCCTCGTTCCAGACGACCGCCATGATCGTGGTCGCGATGATCCCGTAGAGGAGCGCCCCCTTCACCTTCCGCGCGACGAGCACGATGGTGACGAGGAAGCCGAGCGCGAAGATCGCGATCTTCACCGACTCGACGTCGCCCCGCGCGAGGACCGGACCGCCGCCTCCCGGACCGGGCACGACGATGCCGGAGTTGGCGAAGCCGATGATCGTGATGAAGAGCCCGATCCCGGCGCCGATGGCCTTCTTCAGCTCGACGGGGATCGCGTTCAGCACCGCCTCGCGGAAGCCGGTGAGGACGAGGATCGTGATGATGATGCCCTCGGTGAGCACCACGCCCATCGCCTCGGGAAAGGTGAGGCCTTCACCGGCGACGAGTTGGAAGGCGACGACCGCGTTCAGCCCGAGGCCGGCCGCGATCGCGAAGGGGTAGTTCGCGATGACGCCCATGAGGATCGTCATGAGACCCGCCGCGAGCGCGGTGACGGTCAGGACCTGGGGAAAGGAGAGCCCGTCCCCTCCGAGTCCGAGGATCGCGGGGTTGACGAAGAGGATGTACGCCATGGTCATGAAGGTCGTGACCCCCGCCACGACCTCTGTACGGACAGTGACCCCCCGTTCCTCGAGACGGAAGTACGACTCGATCGCTGACACCCGGCCTCCTGCCTGTTGGGATCATCGGCCTTCTAGCACCCCGTGGGCCGGGCGGGAAGCAACTTCGCCGATTCGTGCCAGTACCCTTCGCGCCCTCCCCGGACCGGACGGACGACGACGTGCCCGACGAACGGCTGACCAAGCGCGAGCGGCGCGAACAGGCGCGCCACGAGCGCAAGCAGAAGGAGGCCGAGGCGGAGCGGCAGGCGAGGCTGCGCCGCGTCTGGACCATCGTCGGCATCGTGGGCGGTGCGATCGGCATCGCGGCCCTGATCATCCTCACGCGCGAGCCGCCTGTGGAGTCCGGCATCGCGATCACCGCGGCGGAGGCGGAAGGCTCGTGGGAGACCGCGGGCTGCGTGCCGCAGCAGATGTTCCCCATCGACTCCGCCGCCCACCTCGACCCTTCGACGGCCCCGGCCGCCCGGCTCCTCTATCCGGTCCGCCCGACCCACGGCGGCCCGCACCTTCCGGGTCCGCTCCCCACCGGCGTCTACGGCGACCCGGTGGACGAGCGTGCGAGCACACACAGCCTCGAGCACGGCGCGGTCATCGCCTGGTACGACGCAGACCTCGTCAGCGGCGACATGGTCTCGGCGATGGAGAGCTGGGGCCGGGCGCGGAACCGAGCGGGCTTCGCGGTCAGCCCGGCTCAGGGTGGCGGGATCATCGTCGCCCCGTTCCCGGACGGGATCGACTCGGGCAAGGCGGTCGCGCTCCGTGCCTGGAACGCCGCCGTGGACTGCGACGACTTCGACGAGACGGCCGTGGACACGTTCCTGATCCTCGCGTTCGGCAGCCGCGGGCAGGCGCCCGAGGGCCAATTCAACCCCTACCCCGAGCAGATCCTCGGCTTCGAGGGCGAGCCGCCGACGCTGCCCGGCCTGAGCGGGGAGACGCCCACGGAGACGGATACCGACGTCGCGACCGAAGAGCCCACCGAGGCGTCAAGCTGAGCGAGTCGGTCCCGATCCGGCGACCCTGCGGAGGCGCCGAGCCGGAGGCGCCGGAGAGAGCGACCGAGGCGCCTTCGGGGAACCGGGGGCCTTGTCGCGCGCGGCGAGGGAGCGCGGTCGCCGGCATCGGGACCGGCGAGCCCCTTCAGGTGGCGCGGGAGCGTCGCCACCAGGTCCACACCCAGGACGGGTAGTCGAACGGCTGGAACCAGCGCTCGACCACCTCCTCGGTCGGGACCGTCGCTCGCGCCTGGATCACCCGGCGCTTCCCGAGCATGGCGGGGAGCAGGCCGGTGGCACCGAGCGAGCGCACGAGCGCCGTCGGCGCCGTGAGCGCCAGCTCGGCCGCCTTGAGCGTCGTCGTCGTCACGAAGCCGGGAAGGTCGCGGACGAGCGACCTGGGCGCGTCGCACTTCACGAGCATGAGCAGCCGGTTCTGGAAGCTGAGCTGCTCGACCCGGGGCGTCCGCCGCGGACCGGAGCCGCCCCGCTCGTGCTCCGCCACCGCCCGCGGCTCGTACCAGGCATCCCAGCCGCGCAGCGCCGCGCGCCAGTCGAGGTCGACGTCCTCCCAGTAGGCGAAGAGCCGCTCGTCGAGGACCTCGCCGTCGACGGCGACGTCGTCGAGCATCTCCCGGCGGTAGAGGGCGAGCGCGCCCGACACGCCGAAGACTTCGCCCGGCCGCTCCCAGCGACCGTCGTCGGGGAGGCCCTCGCCCCGGTTGTGGAAGAGACGCGTCCGGAAGGCCACGTGACCGGTGGTGTCCACGATCCGCCGCCCGAGGGCGTCCGGGCGCGGCCGCAGCAGCCTGCCCTGGACCGCTCCCCGGCGCGGCTCGGCGACGAGCGCGTCGAGGGCGTTGCGGACGTAGCCGGGCTCGAGCCGGACGTCGGGGTTCGCCACCAGGACTGCCGGGGCGTCGGTCAGGCCGAGGCCGTCGTTCACCCCGCCCGCGTACCCGCGGTTGCGTCGGTTCCAGTGCACCCGGAGACGCGGCCGTCCCGGACCGTCCATCAGACGCCCGAGCACGTCGGCCGAGGCGTCGCTGCTCGCGTTGTCGACGACGAGGATGTCGAGGTCGCCGTGGTCCTGGGCGAGGAGGCTGCCGAGACTGCGCTCGAGGTGGTGGGCGCCGTTCCAGTTGACGACGATCGCGGTGACCCGCACCGGCGGGCCTACGGCGACGTCGTCGGGGAGGGGGACGGCGAGGGCGACGGCTCACCGGAGGGCTCCTCGCCGGACCCGTCGCTCGAGGGGGTCGACGTGCGACCGTCCTTCACGTGGCCGTTCAGCCAGCGCGCCACGAACGACCCCATCTGGGCCCGGGTGACCGAGCCGTCCGGCGCGTAGCGGCTGCCTCCCACACCGGAGGCGATGGCGAGGTCGGCGGCGCGGTTGATGTTCGCCTGGTGGGGGGACGTCCCGTCGTCGGAGAAGTAGTCCGCCTCCGGCGCCGGCTTCGCCGCCCCGGCCGCGTGGTAGTAGGACTCCACGAGGAACGTCGCCATCTGCCCGCGACTCACCTTCGCCGTCGGCGAGTAGAGCCGCTGCCCCTCCGCGTCAGTGCCGGTGCCGTTGATGATCCCGAGCGCGAACAGCCGGTTGATGCTCGTCTCGTGGACGCTGGCCCCGTCGTCGACGAAGGCGTCCTCCGGGTTCTCCGGCAGTGCGACGCCGGCCGCCTCGAGTGCGTTCGCGATGAAGGTCGCCATCTGGTCGCGCGGGACGCTCTTCGACGGGCCGTAGGCGCCGTCCCCCTGGCCCTGCACGACCTTCCACCAGGTCACGCAGTCGATCGCGAACGCATGGCCGTCCTCCGCCGGGACGTCGCTGTAGCCACCGCCCTCGACCTCCCCGTCCGGGCAGGACCTCGTGATGTCCGGCTCGGGCGGTGCCGGGCGCGGCGCGGCCTGGCCCTTGCCGATGTGGACGAGGGCGGAGAAGATGCTGAGCTTCGACCGCAGCTGCTCACCGGAGAACCACAGCGTCTGCTGCTGGCCGGCGCTGTTCTTGCCGACCACCCTGGCGCCGTCGGGCTTGCCGTCGCCGTCGGTGTCCTGGCGCGTCGGGCGCCCGCCCTCGCCGCGTCTCACGATCTCGAGCGCCTCGAACGACGCGAGGCCGAACTTCTTCGCCAGGTCGCTGCGCGTGAACCCGACCGTCCAGCGTTGACGGGAGTTGCTGACCCCGTCGGTCGTCTCCCAGCGGGAAGTGTCGACCGCCTGGAGGTAGGCCACGTTGCCGCCCCACACGTCGAGCGAGGCGTCGCTCCAACCGCCGTGGGACGACGAGTAGAAGGCGTCGATGATCGTGCCGTTGTGCATCGAGACGATGCCAGGAGTGGCGTCGACCGCCGCCTTCCACCGGGCGCCGTTGGCCCGGTCCTCGGCTTCCTTGGTCCAGCCGGTGTAGTGCTGGTCGCGGACGGTCGCGTAGAGGTCGCAGCGACACGCCTTGTCGCCCTCGTACCGACTCGTCAGACCGATGCGCTGCTTCGCGTACGAGCGCGCCGCCACCGCCTGCGCCTTCAGCGTCTCCATCGGCCAGCTCGACGGGACCTCGGCGAGACCCCACAGGTAGCGGGCCATGCCGGTGGCGGAGCCGTCCGGCGCCGAGGTGATGTTCTGGACGACGAAGAGCTTCCCGTCGCCGGCCGCGTAGGAGTCGAACTCGGTGAAGCCCCACTTGAAGCGCCGCGCGAAGGTCCCTCCGACGACGACGAGCACCTCCGTGCCCTCGTGGTGCGCCTCGAGCACGGAGAAACGGTCGCCGCCCTTCCAGAGCGGGGTGATCGTCTTCCCGTCGGCCTCGATCCGCTCGAGGACGAACGCCCCGTCGGCGGGCGCGTTCGTCGTTGCGGCGGTCTCGGAGGGGCTTGGCGACGGGGTCGGCGAGGCGGTCGGCGTCGGGCTGGCGGTGGGCTCCGGCGACGTGGTCGCGGTCGGCGAGGGCTCCTCGGTCTGGGTCGGGCCGACGCCGCTCGTCGTCGTCGAGCTCTGGCGCAGCACGCGGACGCGCCACTTCTCTCCCTGCGGCTGTTCCGGGGGCTGGACGGTGCAGGACGCCTCGTTGCCCTCGCCGCAGCCCTCCAGGGACCACGAGACCGGCCCGCCCACGGCGGTCAGGGTGGCGGTGGTCCCCTTCTCCTTCTGCGCCTCGAGGTCAGTGAGGCCCACGCGCACCGTTTCGGGCATGGGCTGGCTCGCCACAGAGGTGCCCTGGTAGTAGGTGCCCAGGATCTGCGAGTACGAGCAACCGAGGAGCGCCGCCCCCTTCGCCCCGTACTGGCTCATGCCGACGCCGTGCCCCCAGCCGCCACCGTTCAGCACGAGGTCGGAGGAGGAGGTGTCGGCCTGGGAAGAGGTCACGAACGCCTGCTCCACCCCGCCGGCCGGCTGGCAGGAGGACGCCTGCGCCTCCGCACGATCGGGACCGAGCGCCGGCGGCGCCACGGCGAGCACCGCCGCGAGCAGGGCGACTGAGGTGCGAAGCTTCACGTCACCGGGGCCTCTGTCGGATCCGAGGGGGCACGATCGGGACCGAGCGCCGGCGGCGCCACGGCGAGCACCGCCGCGAGCAGGGCGACTGAGGTGCGAAGCTTCACGTCACCGAGGCCTCTGTCGGATCCGAGGGGCGGGCCGCACCCGGCGGGGACGGCCTGACCCCTCCCCGTGAGCGCCTGCCCGGCGCGTGAAGATACCTGCCGTTCGACCCGCGCCCGAGGAACTTGTTCAGTCGGGCCCCGCTCCCCTGTTCAGTCGGGCCCCGCTCCCTGTCCAGTCGGGCCCCGCTCCCCTGTTCAGTCGGGCCCCGCTCCCTGTTCAGTCGGGCCCCGATCCCCTGTCCAGTCGGGGACTACGTCTCGCGCAGCCGCGAGAGACTTGCCCGGCTGCGCTCGACTTCCTGAGTCCCCGATCCCTAGTCGGCACGCTCACGCCCGACCTTGAGCCCGAGCCGGCTCAGGACCGCGTGACGCGCTGGGACGCGCCGAGAACGGCGTCCTTCGCGACCGTCGCGCCGGTTTCGACCTCGGCCCCCGCACCGGCGACGAGCCCTCGGGCGACGACGCCGTCGCCGATCCGCACCCCGTCGTGCAGGATCGCGCCGTCCGCGACGATGGCGTCGGCGCCGACCTCGACCCCCGCCCCGAGAACGGCGTACGGACCGACCGTCGCCCCGGATGCGATCCGCGCGCCGTTCAGGACGAGCACCGGTGGCGTGACGTCGCCGGCCACCTCCGCGCCGGCCGCGATGCGCACGCCAGAGCCCCGCTCGTCGACGTCGTGGACGCTTGGCCAGTCGAGGACCCCGTCCAGGACGAGGCGGTGGCCGTGGCGGTAGCGGTCCGGGGTGCCGAGATCGGCCCAGACGCCGTCCCAGACCACCCCCTCGACGTGGCCGCCGCGGGCGAGAACCCCGGGGAAGACGTCGTGCTCGAAGGAGAGCGGTCCCTCGGGGTGCGCCAGGAGGACGTCGGGGTCGAGGACGTAGGTGCCAGCGTTGATCGCGTTCTCGCCCGGCAGGGTCCCTGGCGCCGGCTTCTCGACGAAGCGTGCGATGCGGGTGCCGTCGCGGACGGCGACCCCGAAGCTCGAGGTGTCCTCGACCTCGGTCAGCACGATCGTGACGTCCGCCCCCGCCGCGACGTGTCGGCGCGCGACCTCTTCGTAGTTCACGTCGGTGAGGACGTCGCCGTTCAGCACGAGCACCGGCCCCGAGAGCCGGCCCACGGCCGAGCGAACACCACCCGCCGTGTCGAGCGGCTCCGGCTCGGGGACCGTGTCGAGCTCGACGCCGAGCTCTCGCGCGACGGGTACGAGGCTGCGGAACGGAGCCGGCTCCGCCCCGACGACGAGGAGCACCTCGGTGACTCCCGCCGCGGCGAGCCGCCGGATCTGGCCCTCGAGAAAGGGGGCGCCGCAGAAGGGCAGGAGCGGCTTCGGGGTCGTGTACGTGAGCGGGTGGAGGCGCGTGCCGGCGCCGCCCGCGACCACGAGCGCGGTGCGGACCTTCGGGTCACTCACCGGTCGTGCTCCTGCCTCGCCCCGTGAGCAGCCCCCAGGCGAACGCGATCGCCACCCAGACGGCGAGGCCGAAGCGGACGAGCGGGCGCAGCCACCGAGCGTGACCGGTGGCGAGGCGCCGGCCGAAGAAGCGGTCCAGGCTGCGGGCATGCTCGACGAGCATCCGGAGCCGGGGGCGGCGTCGGGTCGACGCGCCGACCGCATGGACCACCTCGGCCCCGGGCACATAGCGGATGCGCCAGCCCTCCTCGCGCAGCCGGAAGGCGAGGTCGACGTCCTCGACATAGAGGAAGTAGGCCGGGTCGAAGCCGTCGATGGACTCGAACGCCCGCCGCCGGAGTGCCATCGCGCAGCCGGACAGCCAGTCGACGTCACGCTCGCGCCTCGGGTCCTCGTCGAGCTCGCGGTAGCGGCGGGTCCAGCGGTTCCGCGGCCACCACAACCCGAGCAGAGCGTGCGCAGCGGCCTCGTGCAGCGCGGGGAAGCGCCGCGCGCTCGCCTGGATGCGCCCGTCGGGGTAGCGGACGAGCGGGCCGGCCGCGCCGATGCCGTCATCGCCTTGCAGCGCCGCCACGAGGGCGCCGACCGAGCCCGGCGAGAAACGCGTATCCGCGTTGGCGACGACGACGTGCGGGGCCGTCGTCGCCGCGACCCCGGCGTTCGCGCCCCGGCCGTAACCGACGTTCTCGAGCGCGATCACCTCGACGTCGGCGTGGGTGGCGCGGACGGCGGCCGCGGTGGCGTCGGTGGACCCGCAGTCGACGAGGACGACCTCGTCGGCGCCCGCCTCATGCAGCGTCGCGAGGCAGGCGAGTGCCTCGTCGCGGGTCTCGTGGCTCACCACGACCACCGCCGAGCGTGGGGCGCTCACCGCTGTCCGATGCCGATGGCGCTGATCCCGACCATGATGAGAAAGGCTCCCACCCACACGAGCGTGGTCGGCCGCTCGCCGAGAGCGACCACGCTGAAGAGCAGGATCAGCACATAGGACAGGCTGACGACGGGGTAGGCCGTGGAGAGCGGCACCCGGGAGAGGGTGACGAGCCAGAAGGCGGCGGAGAGCCCGAACATGACGAGGCCGAGCACCACCTGCCACGTGGTGAGGACCTTCAGCGCCACCGCGAGCAGGCCGCCGATCGCGCCGAGCTCGACCTCGCCGACGCGGTTCATGCCGGCCTTCAGGAGTAGCTGACCGGTCGTCGCGAGCGCGACCGCGGCCAGCAGGATCACGACCGTCGTCATCGGTCCCCCACTCCGACCTCGGCCGCCTCCAGCTCGCGCAGAAGCCGCTCGAGGCCGTCCCGCCAGTGGGGCATCTCCCGCAGGCCGGACAGCACGCTGTGCCGGTCGGACAGCACCGAGTAGGCCGGCCGGGGAGCGGGGCGGTCGAGCTCGCCGGAGCCCATCCGCCCGAGGTCCACGGCGAGACCGGACAGCTCGAAGGTCGCCTGCGCGAGCTCGAACCAGGAGCAGGTGCCGGAGTTCGTCCTGTGGTAGGCGCCGTACCGGCCGGTCACCGCGAGCTCGCGGGTCGCGGCCGCGAGGTCTCGCGTGAACGTGGGCGAGCCGACCTGGTCGTCGACCACCCGCGCCTCGCCCTTCTCGCGCCCGACCCGCAGCATCGTCCTGACGAAGTTGTGGCCCCGGGCGCCGCAGACCCACGAGGTCCGCACGATGTAGTGCTCGCCCAGGGCCTCGCGGACGAGCCGCTCTGCCGCCGCCTTCGAGGCGCCGTAGCGGTTCAGCGGGGCGATGCGGTCGAACTCGGCGTAGGGCTCGGTTCCGGTGCCGGAGAAGACGTAGTCGGTCGAGTAGAGCACCATCGCTGCGCCGACGAGATCGCACGCCCGTGCCACCCACCAGGAGCCGAGAGCGTTCACGCGGTGGGCGCGGTCGGGGTCCTGCTCGCAGCCGTCGACGTCGGTCCAGGCGCCGGCGTGGAGGACGAGCCGGGGCTGGATGTCCGTGAGCGCCGCGACCACCGCCGGCTCGTCCGCCACATCGAGGTCGGCGTGGGTCAGGCCGACCACGTCATGGTCGCCGAAGGCGTCGAGCAGGTCGAGGCCGAGCTGGCCGCCCGCCCCGGTGACGACGACCTTCACGGTCTGGATCCCGGCGCGGTCTCGAGCCAGGCCTCGTCCTCGACGACCGGCGCCCGCTCGCGCAGCGGCTCCCACCACGCCCGGTTGTCGCGGTACCACGCCACGGTCTCGGCCAATCCGTCGGCGAAGTCGATGGCGGGCTCCCAGCCGAGCTCACGGCGGATCTTCGTCCAGTCGAGGACGTAGCGGCGGTCGTGGCCGGGTCGGTCGGGGACGATCTTCTTCAGGTCCTCGGGTTTGCCGAGCGCCGCGAGGATCGCGTCCGCGAGCTCCTCGATGCTCTTCTCGACGCCGGTGCCGACGTGGTAGGTCTCGCCGACGCGGCCCTCGGCGAGCACGAGCCAGATGGCGCGGCAGTGGTCGAGGACGTGGATCCACTCCCGCCGGTTCTCGGTCGACGCGTAGAGGGGCAGCGGCCGGTCGTCGAGGGCGTAGGTCAAAAAGACCGGGATGACCTTCTCCGGGAACTGGTACGCGCCGTAGTTGTTCGCGCAGTTCGTGATCGTGACCGCGACCCCGAACGTCTCGTGGTAGGCCCGCACCGCGTGGTCCGCGGCCGCCTTCGAGGCGTTGTAGGGGGTCCGCGGCCGGTAGGGCGACGTCTCCGTGAACGCCTCGACGCCGTCGAGCGGGAGATCGCCGTAGACCTCACAGGTCGAGATGTGGTGGAAGCGGGGGATCTCGAGGCGCCGGGCCGCCTCGAGCAGGGTCTGGGTGCCGAGGGCGTTCGTGCGGAAGAAGACCCCGGGGTCGAGGATCGCGTAGCTGTTGTGGCTCTCCGCGGCGAAGTTCACGATCGCGTCGTGGCCGGGCAGCACGTCGGTGAGGCGCTGCGCATCGCCGATGTCGCCCTCGACGAAGTCGTACCGGTCGCTGTCCTCGAGATCGGCGAGGCTGTCGCGGTTGCCCGCGTACGTGAGGGCGTCGTAGTTCGTCACCGACACGTCCGGCTGCTCGTCGAGCACCCAGCGGATGAAGTTCGAGCCGATGAAGCCGGCCCCACCGGTCACGAAGAGACGCATGGCGTGGATCCTCCGACTGCGTTCGAGGTCAGATGCCGACCTGTGAGTGGTCGCCGAGCATGAAACGGTACGCCGACGGCTTGCGGTCGGATCGTCCGATCTCGACCTCACGGCCGAGGAGCGAGTCCACGATCCGGTTCACGTCCCGGACGACGCAGCGCTCGAGGACGACCGAGTGGTCGATCTCGGTCCGTTCGAGCACGCAGTCGTTGGCGATGGAGGTGAACGGACCGACGTAGGCATCGACGAGGCGCGTGTTCGCCCCGATCACGGCCGGTCCGCGGACCGACGAGCCGATCAGCTCCGCCCCCGGCTCGACGACCACGTCCCCGACGACGATCGAACGGTCGTCCACGGTGCCCTCCACGCGGCGATCGATGGTCGTGAGCACGATCCGGTTCGCCTCGAGGAGCTCGTCCTTCTTGCCGGTGTCGAGCCACCAGCCGGTGAGCTCCGACGACTTCACCCGCGTGCCGTCGTCGATCAGGCGCTGGATCGCGTCGGTGATCTCGAGCTCGCCCCGGTCGGAGGGCTCGATGCGACGGGCGGCCTCGAGGATCGCCGAGGTGAAGAGGTAGACGCCGACGAGCGCGAGATCGCTCGGGGGGTCGGAGGGCTTCTCGACCAGCCGGACGATGTTGCCCTCGTCGTCGAGCTCTGCGACCCCGAACCTCTCGGGGTCGGCGACCTTGCGCAGGAGGATCTGCGCGTCGGGCCGCTCGGCGCGGAAGTCCTCGACGAGTCCCCGGAGACCGCCCTCGATGAGGTTGTCGCCGAGGAACATCACGAAGTCGTCGTCGCCGAGCCACTCGGCCGCGGTGAGCACCGCGTGCGCCAGGCCGAGGGGCGCCTCCTGACGGATGTAGGTGGGCCGGATCCCGAGCGCGGCGCCGTCTCCGACCGCGGCGCGGATCTCGTCCTCGGTGTCGCCGACGATGATGCCGACGTCGGTGATGCCCGCGTCGCGGATGGCCTCGAGCCCGTAGAAGAGGATCGGCTTGTTGGCGACCGGCACGAGCTACTTCGCGCTCGTGTGGGTGATCGGACGCAGGCGAGTGCCTTCGCCACCGGCCAGCACGAGAGCCTTCATCTCAGTCCTCCTCCGTCGCGTCGGAGCCGCTGCCGACCACCACCACGACCTCGGCGCCGTCGGGAGGCTCCATGTCGGCCGGCAGCCGCCGGACGGTCGTCCCGAGGACGGTCGCGACCCAGGCCGCCCGCTCCTCCTCGCCCGGCACCGCGTACACGGTCGTGGTGGTCACCTCCATGGGACCTTGCCCGGCCGCGAACGGCTCGAAGCGCGCCCAGAAGAGGGTTCGGTTGACGATGTCCGCCTCCTCGCCGTTCCCCCCGCTCCAGATCGCGACGTCGGTCTCGATGCGGTCGTCGGACGAACCGCGCGAGGGCAGCGCCTCCCCGGCCTCGAGGCGTGCGTACAGGGCGGCCGCGCCCGGCCCGTAGGGGAACACGTAGCTGACGCCGTCGATGCCCTGCGCGTACGAGGGAACGGTGTGCATCGGGATGGTGCCGTTCGCGAGGCCACGGAGCTCCTGGGCCAGCGTCCGCATCTCGCTGAGTCCGAGGCCGGAGTCCGTGGTCACGTTACGCGAGACGCGGTCGACGACCGAGAAGAGCCTCGGGAGGTCGACCAGGGTCCGGGTGGCCACGAGACGGTCGAGCAGCGCCTTCATGAAGCGCTGCTGGCGGTCCATGCGGTCGAAGTCGCCTCGACGGGTCTGCCGCGAACGCACGTAGGAGAGCGCCTGCTCCGGGCTCATGTCGTGGCAGCCGGCGTCGAAGTCCGCCCCGGACTTGCGGTCGCGCAGCGGCGCGTCGAGGCAGATGTCCACCCCACCGACGGTCTCGACGACGCTGATGAAGCCGGGGATCGAGATCTCGACGTAGTGATGGATCGGGATGCCGGTGTTGTCCTGGAGCACGTCGACGACGTTGTCGGGGCCGCCCGCGAACGTCTCGGTCAGCTTCCTCTCCACGCCGTCGTCGTCCACGAGCAGGTCCCGGGGGAACGAGACGACCGAGGCGCTCTGCCGATCGGCGCTGATGGCGACGAGGATGACGGTGTCGCTGCGGCCGCCGCTGAACTCTCCCAGCCGGAGGCGGTCGACCTCCTCCTGCGTGAGACCCGCACGGGAGTCGGACCCGACGACGAGCACGTTCAGGGGCCCCGGGTCCCCCCCGCCCGGAGGGTCGTCCTGGGTGGTGAGCGCCGGGAGGTCGACCTTCGTGATGTTTCCGATGGCGACCTGGTAGAGGGAGTAGGAGGTGCCGACGACGAAGAGGGCGACGATGACGAGGGCGACGACGAGGTAGCGCACCCAGTGGCGCCGACGCGACCGGCCGGTGACGGTCGGCCCCCATTGCCCTTCCAGGGCGTCGGTCATCGCGCAGGCTCCCCCGGGCGGTGTTGCTGACAGGGTTCGGGAGCCCGCACCGGGAGGTGCACGACTCTCCGTCGAGGAGGTCGGGCCCTCGGTGGACCCGACCACCAGCCGCGCGAGGCTAGCAGCGACGCCTTCGTCAACCGCACGGTTCGACCGTGCGGGCGGCCAGGACCGGGCCGGATGTGCGCGGGGCGTGCGTTGCAGCCACGGTCCACGCCGTCGATCTTCCCGCCTTCTCCGCCCGGCCCCTCCCAAGCGCGCTGCGCAGGGTGAAGGGGCGAGATCGCCGAGCGCGTCGGGCGCGAGCGCGGCGCCGGCCCCCTCCGCAAGCGCGCTGCGCAGGGTGATGGGGCACGCTCTCCTGGCAGGAGGCAGGTGAACACCACCCTCCTACTCTCCCGACGACGAGGAGGAGGAGGCAGGTGACGGACCGGGAAGGGCGACGGCGCGGACGCCGACCCGTGCGCCTGCCGGCGTGGGTCCTTCGGACCGCACGCCTCCTCGGTCTGCCGGTCGGCGAGGTCGCCCGCTACTGGCGCGACGAGCGGCTGGCCCTCGAGCGTGGCCTCGTGGCACTCGGCATCGGCCTTCTCGCCACGCTCGTGGCCGGGGTCGTGCTCGGTTCGGCCTCCGACCGCCTCGACGAGCTTCCCGGCCTGCTCCTGCTCATCCCGGCCGCGATCGGCATGCGCGGCAACAACTTCGGCGCGCTCGCCGCCCGGCTGGGGACCGGCATCCACACCGGCGAGTTCCAGATCGAGCTCCGCCGCCGCAGCTACCTCGGCCGCCAGATCGAGGCGGCGGCGCTCCTGACGTTCGCGACCACCGCGATGATCGCCGTCTTCGCCTGGCTCATCGCCCTCGTCCTCGGGCTGCCGTCGATCCCGCTCCGGGACCTGCTGGTCATCTCGTGGCTCGGCGGGCTGCTCTCCTCCGTCGTGCTGCTGCTCCTCACGGTCGTGCTCGCGCGGGAGGCGTATCGACGCGGCTGGAACATGGACGACGTCGGCGCCCCGTCGATCACCGCCGTCGGCGACCTCGTCACCGTGCCGAGCCTGCTCGTCGCCTCCCTCCTCGTCGGGCGCGCGGTCGTCTCGCCGACCCTGGGGGCGGTCGCACTCGCGAGCGGTGTGGCCGCCACCTGGTTCGGGATCCGCCACGAGACCGCCGAGGTCCGACGGATCGTGCGCGAGTCGATCGTCGTGCTCGTCCTGGCCGCCGGCCTCGACATCTTCGCCGGAACCGTCGTCGAGGCCCGCGCGGAGGGCTTCCTGGCCGTCCCCGCCCTGCTCGTCCTCGTCCCGCCGTTCATCGCCGCCTGCGGCTCGCTCGGCGGCATCCTCGCGAGCCGTCTCGCCTCGAAGCTCCACCTCGGTCTGCTCGATCCCCGCGCCCTTCCCGGCAAGGTCGCGGGCCTCGACGCGTCGGTGACCTTCCTCTTCGCCTTCGCAGCCTTCGCCGGCGTCGCCCTCGTGACGCGGCTGGCGGCGGGTCTCGTCGGCCTCGAGAGCCCGCCCGTCGGGAGCCTGCTCGCGATCACCCTGACCGGCGGGCTGTTCGCGTTCCTGCTCATCGTCGCCGTGGCCTACACGGCGGCGACCGCCACGTTCCGGTTCGGGCTCGACCCGGACAACCACTCGATCCCGATCGTGACGGCGACGATGGACCTGCTCGGGGTCCTCTGCCTCGTCGCCGCGATCGGCCTCGTCAGGATGGGTTGAGATGCGCGTTCCAAGACGATCCGTGAAGGAGCTCCTCGTCCACGCGAAGGACGCGGCGGAGCTCATGGTCGACCTCGCCTATGCGGCGGTGTTCTTCGCCGACCGCTCGCTCGCGCAGGAGGTCCTGAAGCTCGAGAGCGAGCTCGACGATGCCCTCGAGGAGCTCCGTCTCGTCTGCATGCTCGCGGCGCGGAGCCCCGAGGACGCCGAGGGCCTCGCCGACGTCATCGCGCTCGCCCTCGCCATGGAGCGGATCGCCGGCGCGGCCGAGGACATCGCTCGTGTCGAGCTGCGCCACATCGGGGTCCCTCCCGAGCTCCGCGAGGACCTGCGCCACGCCGCCGAGGTCACCGCCTCGGTCACCGCCGGGGAGGGCAGCGAGCTCGTCGGCGCCACCTTGCGCGAGGTCGCACTACCCAGTCGGACCGGCATGTGGCTCATCGCGATCCGCCGGGAGGGCACCTACGTCTTCGGTCCCGGCGGAGAGGACGTCATCCAGCTCGGCGACCTCCTCATCCTCCAGGGACCCGAGGAGGGGATCGGGCTCGTCCGCGAGCTCACCGCCGCCCCGCCGCCGGCGTCGCGTCCGCCGGTCGCGCACCGTCGTCTCACGAATCTCGACCGGGCGGTCGATCTCTGCATCGAGCTGAAGAACGCGAGCGAGGTGGCGGTGGGGCTCGCGTACTCCTCGATCCTGCTGCGTGACCGCGGGCTCGCGACGGAGGTTGGCGTGCTCGAGGATCGGACCGATGCCCTGTGGAGCGAGCTCGAGGGATGGGTCCTCCGCGCCGCGAGGGAGGCCGAGGATCCCGCGTCGCTGCGCGGGCTGCTCCACCTCGGCTCGGCATCGGAGCGGATCGCGGACGCCGCCCAGGCGATGACCCGCATCATCGAGGACGACGAGCTGCCGCATCCCGTCATCGCCCAGGCGCTGACCGAGACCGACGAGATCGTCGCCGAAGCGCTCGTGCACGCCGGAGCGCCGGTGGAGGGCCGCACCCTCAAGGACCTCCGGCTGCAGACGGAGACCGGCATGGAGATCCTGGCGATCGAGCGCGGTGGCCGCTGGATCTACCGTCCGCGGCCGTCGCGGAGCCTCCAGCCGGACGACCGCGTCCTGGCCATCGGCCCGGAGGAGGGCGCGCCGCTCCTGCGAGAGCTCTGCGGCGACCGGCGTCCCCCCGGCGAGGAGGGCTGGCATGAGCCGGAGGAGGACGACGGGTAGGGGGCGGCGGACGGCACACCCGTCCAGGTCGGGAATCAGGCAGTGACGGGAGGGGCGTGGGCGCGGACGTTTCGCATGGGTCGCGGACGAACGGCGAGACGCTTGAGCGCGTCGTGGTCGTCGGGACCCGTGGGCGCGGACGTTTCGCATGGGTCGCGGACGAAGGTTCCGTGGTTGCGTCACCTGTGGGTGACGAGATGACGGAACCTTTGGTTCCAGGCGTGGCTGCGCCCTCTGATCATCGGCCCGTCACTGTAAAAGAGGAAGTCATCGAAGATCTCCGGCTGCTCCCAGGTGGCTGCGCCCTCTGATCATCGGCCCGTCACTGTAGGTAGATTTCACCATTCACGTTCAGAGCCGGTCGAGGACGCCCTCGTAGTCACGCCGGTAGCGGCCGAACCGACGCTTGTGGAGCACCGACAGCGTCGCGCGCGGCCCGCCGTGGCCGGGACGGTTCTCGCCCGCCCTCGCGATGCCCGGCCAGTCGAGCGGCAGGGTCTGCCACGCCTCGAGCACCGGGACGAGGTGGACGGCGGTGCCCTGCTGCAGCGACAGCGCAGCCTTCAGACCACCGCTGAGGAGCTGGGCGTGGACGTGCTGTAGGGCGTCGGCCGCGCCCCCGACCTTCGTCGCCGGCACCCCGTACAGCTCGAGGTCCGGGACGTCGAGCCGCGCAGCGCCGTGCGTGTGGACCCACCGCTTGACATCGCCCTCCGCATGCGCGCTGATCACGTCGTCGAGGGCGACGTCGCCGCCGGCCACACGTCCGAGCCACGCCAGGTCCCGGGTCGCCGCCGCAGACAGGTCGAGGACGTCCTCGATCGACTCGGTGACGACGTCCGCGAGGGCGGCGACGAGCTGCGCCTGGCGACGGAGCCCCTGCCGCGGCCCCTCCCCGCCGATGTACGTCTCCACGCGGAGCATGGGGCGAGCGTGTTCCGACTCGACGCGGCGGACGATCGCCTTCTGCATGCGGCCGCCCCAGTAGACCTCCTGCGCCTCCTGCGCGTCGCCGACCGGCGCATGACGGTCGACGACGGTTCCACGCGCCGCGGCGGCGACGACCGCACCGACGTCGGCGACGGGCCGGTCGAGCGCCAGGGCGACGAAGCTCGTGTAGCGGTCAACCATGGTCAGAAGGCCTAGAGGCCGAGCTCGCGGGCGATGATGAGGCGCTGAACCTCCGAGGTCCCCTCGCCGATCTCGAGGATCTTCGCGTCCTGGTAGAAGCGGGCGACCCGGTACTCGGTCATGTAGCCGTAGCCGCCGAACACCTGGCAGGCCTCGCGAGCAGCCTCGACCGCGCGCTCGGACGCGAAGAGCTTCGCGATCGACGCCTCCTTGCGGTACGGGACGCCCTCCTGCTTGCGCCACGCCGCGTTGCGGTACATGTGCCGGGCGGTCTGAGCCGAGACCTCCAGGTCGGCGATCTTGAACGCGATCGCCTGGAGCCTGCCGATCGGCTCGCCGAACGCCTCGCGCTCGTTCGCGTAGCGGACGCACTCGTCGACGCAGCCCTGGATGAGCCCGACGGCGAGCGCCGCGACCGCGATCCGGCCGTCGTCGAGGATCTCGAGGAAGTTGCGCAGGCCCGCACCGCGCTCGCCGAGGAGGTGGTCCTCGGGGACGCGCACGTCCTCGAGGATGACCTCTCTCGTGTCCGAGGCGTGCCAGCCGACCTTGCGGTACTTCGGCGCGACGCCGAAGCCGGACGCGTCGACCGGGACGACGATGTTGGAGATCTCGTCCTCGCCGGTCCGCGCGGCGACGGTGCAGACCGACGTCAGGTCGGTGCCGACGTTCGTGATGAAGACCTTGCGTCCGTCGACCACCCAGCCGCCGTCGTCGAGGACGGCGCGGGTCTCGATGGATCGCTGCAGGTCGGACCCGCCCCCGGGCTCGGTGAGCCCGAAGGCGCCCAGGGCCTCGCCGCGGGCGAGCGACGGCAGCCAGCGCTGCCGCTGTTCCTCCGTCCCGAAGCGGTGGATGGGCTCGGCGCCGAGGCCGACGGCCGCCTCCAGCGTGATGCCGAGCGACTGGTCGACGCGGCCGATCTCCTCGATGGCGAGGCAGAGCGAGAGGAAGTCGCCGCCCATGCCCCCGTACTCCTCCGGGAACGGGATGCCGAAGAGGCCGATCTCGCCCATCTGCTTGATCACGTCCACGGGGAAGACCCGCTCCGCGTTCACTTCGTCGGCGACGGGGGCGATCACCTCGTCCGCGAAGTCGCGGACGACCGCGCGGAACTGCTCCTGTTCGGGAGTGAGGGCGTAGGAGAGCATCCAGGTGACCTCCAGGTGACCCGCCAGCGTACTGGCCCCGCCCAGGACCACCGGACCGGCATCGACTGGTCCGAACGGGCCATCTCCGCGTGACTTCCTGTTCACTCTCCGTACATGACGGCTAGACTGCGCCGACCGCCAAGTCGTTCTCCGAAGGGCCAGCGGTTGGAGACGGCCCACAGCAGGCTGGAGCGCTTGCGCGACACCGAACGCGCGATCCGGAGCTTCCGCTGGGTCGCAGTGGTGTTCGCGCTCGCCCAGATCGGCTTCCTCTACGAGCCGCCCGCCGGCGTAGGGATGCCCTTCCCGCGCCTCCCGGTCGCCGTCCTGTTCGCCGCGACCCTGGTGGGCCTGAATCTCGCCTCGCGTTGGCTCGGCCGCCAGACCGACGAGCGGCCGCTGCGCGCGGGCGGGATCGTCCTGCTCGCCGCCGACACCGCCCTCGCCGTCGGGATCGTGGTCATCTTCGCCTTCGACACCGAGTCGCGGCTCTGGCCCCTGTTCGCTCTGCCGGTCCTCGAGGGAGCGATGCGGGAGCACATCCGCGGCGCGATCGTCGTCGCGGCCGCCACCGCGGCCTCGGACGGCTACGTCGGTGCGGCGGTCTCCGGCTGGGGGGCCGCGGAGCTGGTCTCGGCGGTCGCGTTCCGCCTCGGGATCCTCGTCACGGTCGCGATCGGTGCCGGCGCCCTGGCCGCCCGCTTCGAGCAGACCCGAGCGGCGGCGGAGTCCTACGCGAACCGCCTGCGTCACCTGCACGCCGTGAGCACGACGCTGCCGTCGACGCGTCTCGCCGGCGACGTCCTGAACCGTGTCCTCGAGGCGACGCGCGAGGTCACCGGTGTCACGGAGGTCGAGATCCACACCCGTGACGACGAGGGCTGGAAGCTGCGCGCCCGGCTCGGCGACGACGGCGCCACCCTCCTCGACTCGCTGCTCACCGGCGGTGGCGTGCGTCGGCTCGACGCGATCCACGGCGTGGAGGTGATCGCCTCGGACCGCGACGGCCTCGACGAGCTCGTCCTCGTGCCGATCGGCGTGGACGAGCAGCCGCACGGCCTCCTCGTTCTCCCGAGCAGCACCGAGAGGGGCGAGCTCACCGGGACGGACCGAGAGGTCCTCGAGCTCCTCGCGGCGCACGTGTCGGTCGCGATCGACAACGCCCGGACCGCAGAAGCCGAGGAGCGCACCATCCAGGAGCTGCGCGCCCTGGACGAGGTGAAGGCCGAGTTCGTCGACATCCTCACCCACGAGCTGCGGGGGCCGATGACGACCGTCCACGGCTACGCCGAGGTCCTGCAGCGTCGCTGGCGGGATCTCGACGAGGAGCGGCGCCAGGAGTTCCTCGACGCGATCGCGCGCGGCTCGGAACGCCTGACGAAGCTCGTCAGCGACATCGAGGACGTGACCGAGGCGGACGGCCGTGCCCTGCCCGTGTCGACGACACCGGTGCGGCTGGAGCCGATCGTCGAGCTGGTGGCGGCGGAGGAGATCGGCCTGTCGGACGCGCACCGTCTCGAGCTCGCCTTCGAAGACGACCTGCCCCCGGTGCTGGCCGACCCCGACCGGGTCGTGCAGGTCCTCGGCAACCTCGTCTCGAACGCGGTGAAGTACTCGCCCGACGGCGGCCGTGTCCGCCTCGCCGTGCGCCGGGCAGGTGACGCGGTCGAGGTGACGGTGACCGACGACGGGTTCGGGATCCCGCCGCACCTCCGCAAGCACCTCTTCGAGAAGTTCAGCCGCCTCCCGACCCCGGTCCGGGTCCCCGGCACCGGTCTGGGCCTCTACCTCAGCCGCAAGCTCGTCGAGGCGATGGGCGGGGAGGTCGGCGTCGAGAGCGAGGAGGGACGCGGCTCGACCTTCCGCTTCACGCTGCCGGTCGCAGAGCGGGAGCCCGTGCGCACCCCTGGCTCGTAGGAACGCTCACCAAGTCAGCATCTCATGCCGGCTGACGCCGGCGCCCCTGGGGATGAGAACCGCTCGCGCACACAACATCTCGCGCCCACAACATCTTGGGGTCGCGACGCCATTCACGTGTCAGCACTTCATGGCGCTTGACGCGCCGCCACGGATGATGAGAATGGCGTGGGGCGTCTCCGACCTCGATCGCCTGTAGTGCTTCGAGCCTGGGTGTCAGCATGAGGCAGGGAGCCCGCCAGGTACCACCGATTGTTCCTACGAGGACGTGGCTCAGACTCTTGAGTTCGGTACGGCTCCT